>NZ_JAYXIH010000030.1:0-51990 GCF_036016755.1 Aurantimonas sp. A3-2-R12
GATCTCTGGCGTGCAGTCGGCAACATCTGCGACCTGTTCGAGCCCAAAGAATGTTGGAACTACCTCAAGGCCACTGGCTATGTTGCAGATTAATCGCATGACGCTCTAGGCGATCTTGCCGCCGCCCTGCTTGGTGATAGCGATCAGCGACGGGCGCACCGGCATGTCGTCCTTGAAGTCGGGCCAGCGGGTCGAGGGATCCTCATAGTAGGACGGACGGCCAAAGCCCTCCCAGTCCTCGCCGCCATCCGCCGGATGCTGGACCGCGACGAAGGCGGTCTGCATGTCGGGCAACAGCAGCGGCCCGCACATTTCCGCGCCGATCGGCACCCGGAAGAACAGCTTCGACGTACCGCGCGCCTCGCCCTCGGTATCGACGGCGAACAAGCCGTCGGTGCGCCCGGTTTTCTTCGGCGACATGCCGTCGGTCGCGACCCACAACCGGCCCTCGCTGTCGATCGCGCAATTGTCCGGCATGCCGAACCAGCCGTTCTTGGTCGTCTCGGTGGAGAACGTCGCGCCAACCTCGGCGACGGACGGATCGCCGCATTTGAGAAGGATTTCCCATTTGCCCGTCGTCGCGGCGAAATCTCCCCCGTCCTCGGCGATCTCGATGATGTGGCCGAAGGCATTGTCGACCCGCGGATTGGCCGGATTCGGCTCCTCGCGCTTGGTGTTGTTGGTCAACATGACGTAGACGCGGCCATTGGAGCCATTGGGCTGGATGTCCTCCGGGCGATCCATCTTGGTCGCCTCGAGCAGATCGGCGGCCAAGCGGGTTTCGACGAGCACGTCCGCCTGGCTTTCGAAGCCGTTCTCGGCCGTGAGCGGTCCCTCGCCAAAGGTCAGCGGCAGCCAGGCCACCGTTCCGTCCTCGGCGAACTTTGCGACATAGAGCGTGCCCTCCGCCAGCAGATCCATGTTGGCAGCGCGATCGTCGGCGTTGTAGGTGCCCACGGTGACGAATTTGTAGACATAGTCGAAGCGCTCGTCGTCGCCGAGATAGAAGACGACGCGGCCGTCCCCGTTGACGATCGACTCCGCGCCCTCATGCTTGAACCGCCCCATCGCGGTCCGCTTCTTCGGCACCGAGTTCGGATCCTCCACGTCGACCTCGACGATCCAGCCGAAGCGGTTCGGCTCGTTCGGCTCCTTGGAAACGTCGAAGCGGTCGTGGAACTTGCCCCACGCATAGGTCGCGTCCGGCACGCCGTAGCGCTCGTAGTTCCTGGCCTCGCGGTGATCCGCGGCCAATTCGCCCATGAAATAACCGTGAAAGTTTTCCTCGGCCATCACGTAGGTGCCCCAGGGAGTGACACCGCCGGCGCAGTTGTTGAACGTGCCGAAAACCTTGCGGCCAGTCGGGTCGGCGTTGGTCTGCATGCGCGGATCGCCGGCCGCGGGGCCGGTGAGTTCCATCTCGGTTTCGGCGGTGACCCGGCGGTTGTTCGCGCCGTCCTTCACCACCTGCCACTTGCCGCCCTCCTTGCGGATTTCGACGACCGAGCCGCCATGCGCGGCCATTTCGACATTGACCTGGTTTTCGTCGGCTTCGGCTACGACGAGCTTGTCGCCGTCCACCGTAACGATCCCCGGGAACATGAGATGATCGTTGGTGTATTCGTGATTGACGACCAACAGGCCGTGCTCGGACGAGCCGTCGATCGGGACGTAGCCGACATAATCGTTGTTGTAGCCAAATTGCCGATTCTGGGCGTCCGGCGTCTGGGCCGTCGGATCGAACTCGGGCGAGTCAGGAAAGATCCCGTCGCCCCAGCGCAGCAGCACGTCGGCATCGTAGCCCTCGGCGACATGGTGGGTTTCGTCGACGCCAGCTTCGACTTCGGTGAAGTCGAAGCGCGATCCCGATGCGCTCTGCGCCTTCGCTTCGTCGGCGGCGACAAGCGCTAGGGGGCTCACCGTCGCGGCGATAGCCGTCGCGGCCAACGAGCCGCGCAGAAAGTCACGACGTGAGAAGCGCGCGGCAATGATCTCGCCCATCGTGCGATTGTCGGTCGGATTATGACCCTCGCCCGCCGCGTCCTCAAGCTGCGTGGTCCGGAAGACCGTGCCGTTTCCAACATGTTCGTTCATCGAATGACCCCTTTATTGAAAGGTTAAGAACAATCCATCTTGCAATGGTTCTGCTCTCACCTAAAGGGCCAATGTCACGATGCGATGACGGTGCGCTGTCGGCGCTCTCTCAACCGCTGGGCGGCGTCACCCGCCGGGCCTTCGAGCGCTCGATACCCAGTTGATGCTCCCGCCAGATGATGAAGATGCCGGCGGAAATGACGATGGCAGCGCCGGCGAGCGTCGTCGAACTCGCGGCCTCATCGAAGGCGAAATAGCCGATAGCGATGGCTAGCAGCATCGAAGTGTATTCGAACGGCGCGATGGTCGAGGTATCGGCGAAGCGGTAGGCCGAGGTCAGCAGCAACTGCCCCACGCCGCCGCACAGCCCCGCCAGGACCAACAGCACCGCCTGTTCCCATGTCGGCAGCACCCACCCGAAGAAGATCGAGAAAAGCGCGATGCCGGACGACGTCAGCGAGAAATAGACCACGATCGTCGCGGTCTTCTCCGTGCGGACGAGTCGGCGGATCTGGATCATCGCGACGGCCGCCACCGCAGCCGAAATCACGGCCGCGATAATGCCGATCGCCTCCGCACCGTCGACGGCGTCGCCGCCAAGGGTCAGCTTCGGCAACGTCACCACCACGATGCCGACCAGACCGATCAGTGCCGCGGTCCAGCGATAGAGGCGCACGACCTCCTTGAGGAAGACGGCGGCGAAGACGACCGTGAGCAGCGGCGCGCCATAGGTGATGGTGATCCACTCGGGATAGGGCAGTCGGGTCAGCGCGTAAAAACCGAGCCCCATCGAGGTGACGCCGATCAGCCCCCGGCCGATATGGGCGGGCAGATTGTCGGTCTTGAGCGCCGTCTTCAGATCGCCGAGCCAGGCGAGATAGAGCACCACCGGAACCAAGGCGAAGAACGAGCGGAAGAATACGATCTCGCCGGCCGGGATGCCATCGCCGCCCGCCTTGATCAAAGTCTGCATGGCGACGAACACCACGACCGACAGGCATTTCAGAAGAATGCCGCGCATCGGCGACTCGGCGGATGCCGGCCGACTGTCCATCCTCTCCCCTCTCCTGCCTCAATTTCGCTGTCGGCGCGGACGCACCCGGCCGGTCGTTGTGTCGCTTCCCTCTGCGGAGTCCTTAGCGAGCCGCCTGCAACGCCTCCCAAACCCGCAACGGCGTTGCCGGCATGTCGATATGGTCGACGCCGGCGGGCCGCAACGCATCGGCGACCGCGTTCATCACCGCGGGGGCGGCGCCGATAGTACCGGCCTCGCCGGCGCCCTTGATGCCGAGCGCGTTGGTCGTCGACGGGACGTTCCGGGTCTTGAAGGCAAAGAACGGCAGGTCCCAGGCACGCGGCATGGCATAGTCCATGAAACTTGCGGTGACGAGCTGACCGTCCTCGTCATAGACCGCGTTTTCGAGCAGGGCCTGGCCGATGCCTTGCGCGACACCGCCGTGGATCTGGCCGGCGAGCAGCATCGGATTCACCGTCACCCCGAAATCGTCGACGATCGTGTAGGCGAGGATTTCGATCGTCCCGGTCTCCGGATCGATTTCGACCTCGCAGATATGGGTGCCGTTCGGATAGGTCGCCTCGTCCTGCTTGAACTCCCCGACGGCCTTGCGGTCCTCGGCCGACGGGGCAGCCGCCGCGATGGCGGCGAAATCAATCGAACGGTCGGTGCCGACGATCCGGGCGGTTCCGCCGTCGAGCTCGATATCGCCGATCGATGCCTCCAATTCGTTCGCCGCCAGCTTCTTGATCTTGTCCGCCAGGGTCTGGCTCGCCCGCCGCACCGACACCGCGCCGAGCGGGATCGACCGCGAGCCGCCGGTTCCGCCGCCGGTCGGCGTGTCGTCGGTATCGCCCTGTTTCACGTCGATCAGATCGTAGTCGAGATTCAGCGCCTCGGCGACGAACTGGGCGTAGGCCGTGGCATGGCCCTGCCCGTTGGACTGCGTGCCGATCTTCAGTTCGATGCGCCCCGCCGGGGTCAATTCGGCATAGGCCGGCTCGGAGCCGGCGAAGGCGCAGGCTTCGACATAGGTGGCCATTCCGATGCCGCGAAGCTTGCCTTGTTCCTTGGCGCTCTCCCGGCGCGCTTCGAACTCCTGCCAGCCCGACTGCCGCATCGCCTCGGCGAGATGGCCCTGGAAGTCGCCGGTGTCGTACATGCGGCCGACCGCCGTCGTATAAGGAAGCTGGTCGGGGCGGATGAAGTTCTTCCGCCGGATTTCCTCACGGGCCAGCCCCATGTCGCGCGCGCATCGATCGACCAACCGTTCGATCAGATAGGACGCCTCCGGACGCCCGGCGCCGCGATAGGCATCGATGGGAACGGTGTTGGTGTAGACTAGGTGGCAATCGACATTGACCGCCTCGATATCATAGAGGCCTGGCGCCATCGACATGCCGAGATAGGGAATGAACGGCCCGTTCTGCGACAGATACGCCCCCATATTGGCGTAGAGGTCGATGTCGAGAGCGAGAAAGCGCCCGTCCTCGTCCATCGCCATGCGTGCCGTAACGACATTGTCGCGGCCATGCGCGTCGGAGACGAAATGCTCGCCGCGGTCACCGGTCCATTTGACCGGGCGGCCGAGGCGCTTGGCCGCCACCAGCACCAGAACGTGTTCGCGGTACAGAAACGCCTTGGTCCCGAAACCGCCGCCGACGTCCTTGGTCACGACCCGCACCTTCGACGGGTCGACCTTGAGCACTTTCTTGGCCAGCACCGACTGAATACCGTGAACGCCCTGGCTGCCGGTCGTCAAAATCCAGCGGTCCTCGTCCTGCGACCACTCTCCAAGGGCGGAGCGAAGTTCCATATAATTGCAGACGAGACGGTTTTGACGGAGCGTGATCTCAGTCACCCGGGGCGCGTTCGCGAACGCCTCCTCGGTCCGCTGCTTGTCCCCCATGTTGAGATGGCCGCCGATGTTCCCGTCACTGTCCGGCCATACCGGCGCCGCGCCGTTCGCCGTCGCCGTTTCGATATCGGCAACGACCGGCAGGGGCTCATAGTCGACGACGAGGAGCTCGACGGCGTCCGCCGCCTGGGTCGCCGATTCGGCGACTACGAAGGCCACCGCATCGCCGACATGCCGAACGACATCGCGGCAGAGCACCGGAATGTCGCGGGCCGAGACCTTGCTGCCGTCCGGCTGTTCCAGCAATGCCTGACAGGGCACATCGCCGAGTTCAGCGACGTCCGCATGGGTCAGCACCAGATGCACGCCCGGCGCGGAACGGACGGCTTCGACATCCGTGATCGTGAAATTCGCGTGAGCATGTGGCGAGCGCACCACCACGGCATGCAGGATGCCGGGCCGGGTTTCGTCGTCCGTGTAACATCCCCTCCCCCGGATGAAGGCGTCGTCCTCCTTCCGCAGGGCCGAAGCGCCAAGGCCGAATTTCGGGGTCATCACGTTCATGGGAACAAGCTCCTGGACGGGGATGCGCTGCCGTTGCGGTTCGGCGCGCGAGTAGGGACGAGGCCACAACCGGCGTTTCGAACGCCTCACTTATTGCGTCGAACCACTTCCGTCGAGGGTCGACACCATCCCGAATGCCGGCGCTCGGCCGACCGACGACGCCATCGGTCGGTTGGCAATTCGTCCGCTTGGGGTTACCTCCCGCTGCAATACGAAAGGAACCGCCCTATGCTTCGCACCGACGACGGTCAGACCATCAAGCTCGAAGACTACCGTGCAACGGACTTCGTCCTGCATTCGGTGGCGATGACGATACGGCTGTTCGAGCGTCGCGCCGATATCGACACGACGCTCGAGCTTGAACGGCGCGAGGGAGCCGACGCCGCCGCCCCGCTGGTCCTCGACGGCGACGAATTGACGCTGACGGGACTGGCACTGGATGGCACGCCGCTGGATGGCGACCGGTACGAGGCGTCTCCCGGGCGGCTGGAAATCACCGGTCTGCCGTCTGGCGGACGCTTTACGCTCGACGTCGCGACGTCGCTTGTGCCGGAAAACAATACGAAACTGATGGGGCTTTACCGGTCCAACGGCATCTGGTGCACCCAATGCGAGGCCGAGGGCTTCCGCCGCATCACCTACTTCCTCGATCGCCCGGACGTGCTGGCGCCTTACACGGTCAGAATCGAGGCGGACCGGGTGGTCGCTCCCATTTTGCTGTCGAACGGCAACCCGGCGGAGACGGGCACCCTTCCCGACAATCGGCATTTCGCCGTCTGGGACGATCCTTTCAACAAGCCGTCCTATCTTTTCGCCATAGTCGCCGGCGATCTCGACTCGATCCACGAGCGATTTACCACCGCGAGCGGCAAACCCGTCAGCCTCGGCATCTACACGGAAAAGGGCCGCGCCGCGCAGGCTGGCTACGCCATGGATGCGCTACGGCGGTCCATGATCTGGGACGAACGGCGCTTCGGCCGCGAATACGATTTGGACGTCTTCAACATCGTGGCGATCGCCGATTTCAACATGGGCGCGATGGAGAACAAGGGTCTCAACGTCTTCAATCACAAATATGTCCTGCTCGACCCCGAGACGGCGACGGACACCGATTATGCCGGCGTGGAAACGGTCATAGCGCACGAATATTTCCACAACTGGACCGGCAATCGGATCACCTGCCGCGACTGGTTCCAGCTCTGCCTGAAGGAAGGGCTGACAGTCTATCGGGACCAGGAATTCAGTGCCGACGAACGATCGGCCACGGTTCAGCGCATCAGCTCCGTGCGGCGGCTGAAGGCGCATCAGTTTCCCGAGGACCAGGGACCGCTGCAACATCCCGTCCGGCCGACGGAATATCGCGAGATCAACAACTTCTACACGGCGACGGTCTACGACAAGGGCGCCGAACTGGTCCGGATGATCGCGACGATCCTTGGCCGCGACGGTTTTCGAACGGGCATGGACCTTTACTTCGACCGCCACGACGGCGACGCCGCGACGATCGAGGACTTCATCGCCTGTTTCGAGGCCGCGACCGGCGAGGACCTGTCCCACCTTGCGCGATGGTATGGCCAGGCGGGAACGCCCACCCTCACCGTCACGGAGGATTACGACGCGGCGACCGAGCGTCTGACGGTCGGTTTCAAGCAGACGCTCCAGCAAGGCACCGCAGCCACCGGAACCGCGCCGGTGCATATTCCGATTCGCTTCGGCCTCGTCGGCTCCAACGGACAGGACAAGGATGCCGCACCGGTGTCCGGCGCGGCTTTGCGAGGCGATGTCATTCATCTGACCGAGGCTGAAGACAGCGTCGTCTTCGAAGATCTGAGCGAGCGCCCGTATCTGTCCGTGCTCCGGGACTTTTCGGCACCGGTGACGCTCGATCACGCCCAGAGCGAGGCCGACCGCCTTGCCCTCGCCCGTCTCGACCCGAACCTGTTCAACCGCTGGCGCATCCTCAACGATCTCGTCGGCGCGGCGCTGACCAAGGCGAGCCGGGGTCCATCCCAGGCGGCCCAGGCCCCGCTGGCACCCGAGATCATCGATGCCATCCTCGGCTCGGCCGGTGACGAAAGCCTGGAAGCGGCATTCCGCGCCCAGGCGCTTGCCCTGCCCGGCGAGGCCGAAATCGCCCGCATGCTTGCGGAGAATGTCGATCCCGACGCCGTTCACGCCGTCGTCGAGGTGGCCCGGCGCGACGTGGGCAAGCGCGGCGCTTCGCTGTTCGCCCGTCTCCATGGCGACCGGCAAACCGGCACGGCTTTCTCCCCTGATGCCGTGAGCGTGGGAAGGCGGGCTCTCGCCAATGCCGCGCTCGGCTATCTCGCCACCGCGACCGGGGATTGCGGCCCGGCGGAAGACCAGTATGCGGCGGCCGGAAACATGACCGACCGCCTCGCCGCCCTGACAGTCCTGGTACATCGCTTTCCCGACACGCCGGCCTCCACGTCTGCGCTGAGCGATTTCTACGCCCGCTTCGAGCAGGATGGTCTCGTCATCGACAAATGGTTTGCGATCCAGGCGACGATCCCGAGCCCGAGGGCGGTCGAGATTGTCGCCGACCTCGCCTCGCATCCAGTGTTTTCCCTGAAAAACCCGAACCGCGTCCGGGCGCTTGTCGGTACGTTCGCGGCAGCGAACCAGCTGGCGTTCCACCGTCCCGATGGCGCCGGATACCGCTGGGTTGCCGGGCAACTGGTGGAGATCGACCGCCTGAACCCGCAGGTCGCGGCCCGGATCGCGACCACTTTCCGCTCATGGCGAAGCCTGGAGCCCGCTCGCCGCGACAAGGCGAGTGCGACATTGCGGCAACTGCTTGAACTTAAAGACATCTCGACCGACCTGCGAGATATCTTGGGACGATCTTTGCGATAGGCGATCTGTTCATTGACTCCATAATCTTGTCGCAATTCAGCTCTGGACAAGGTGATTCGCCTCTGATCAATTGGCGGTGATTCGGATGTGCGGCATACTGAATCGTTGAAATGCGGTTACGAGGGGTTAAGCATGAGAGCGGACGCGTCAAACGCGCCGGCCGGGGGACTATTGTCCCGATTCGAGGCTTTGCTGACCGCCAAGACGGAGATCGCCGGGCACGCCAAGATGCTGGCGGGTCCGACCTACGAGAAACTCCTGCGCTCCGAAAAGGCGCTCCGCCGGGCCATTCCCATCCTGATCATTCTGTTTCTGGCGATCGCCGCGATCGCGCGCTTTGCGTCGCTCGTCGAAGAGCGTTTCGCATTGGAGGAAGCCGCACTGCGCGATCTCCAGATCGCCACGACGCTGATGCGGGCGGAAAGCCTGGTCGCCTATGCGTCGGATCCGAAGATGGCGGACGCGGACGCGCTGTTGACCAGTGCGGTTCCGGCCGCACTGATCCAGCAGGGACGCTTTGCCGTCGTCAGTAATGCCAGTGGGCTGATCACCGCGGTCATGCCGGGCTACGAACACCTCCTCGGCGATGATCTGATGCTCTTGCTGGACGAGTCGCAGGCGCTACTGATGTTCGGGCAGCGCGCGGGCGTGCAGCATACGCGGTTCCAGGGCGAGGCCGCCTTTGTCGCCAGCGCGACCCTGGCCGGCGGTCATGGCACCGTCACCTTCATCCAGCCCGACGTCGACCTGCTTGCCGATTGGCGCAGCGCGGTCTCGTTGAACGTCACGCTGTTCGCCTTCACCAGCATCATCATGCTGGTCATTCTCTACGCTTATTTCCGCCAGGCGACGCGCGCCCAGGACGCCGACGCTCTGTATCTGGAGACCCATAAGAAGGTCGACACCGCCTTGTCGCGCGGCCAGTGCGGCCTTTGGGACTGGGACATCGCCCGCGGGCGAATGTACTGGTCACGCTCGATGTACGAAATGCTCGGCCTGCAACCGACGGACAGTGTCCTTGCCTTCGGTGATGTCGCGCCACTGCTCCATCCCGACGACGGCAACCTGCTCGATGTCGCCCGGTGCGTCGCCGCCGGAAAGATCACCAGCCTCGATCACAACTTCCGCATGCGCCGCAGCGATGGCGCTTATGTCTGGCTCCGTGCGCGGGCCCAGGTGACGCGCACCGGCGAGAACGAGGTCCATCTGATCGGCATCGCGCTCGACGTCAGCGAGCAACAGGAACTCGCCCGCCTCACCGACGAAGCCAACAAGCAGCTCAACAGCGCGATCGAGAACATCTCGGAAACCTTTGTCCTCTGCGACAACCGCAACCGTCTTGTCCTCTGCAATTCCAAATACCGCCAGACCTTCGGACTTACCGAGGCGGACGTCGCGCGCGGGACCCCGCTCGACGCGGTCATTGCCAAGGCCCGCAAGCCGATCAATAGCCACACGGTCACCAGCCCGGCATTCGCCGAGGGCGAGCGAGCCTCGGAGGCGCTGCTTGCCGACGGCCGCTGGCTGCTGCTATCGGAGCGACGCACCGCCGATGGCGGATTCGTCTCGATCGGCACCGACGTAACGCAGCTCAAACTGCACCAGGCGCGCCTGTCGGACTCCGAGCGGCGCCTGATGGCGGTCATCGACGATTTGTCGATTGCGCGGCGGGACGCGGAGAAGAAGGCCGTCCAGCTGACCCAGCTGAACCAAAATTACGCCGTCGAGAAAGAGCGCGCGGAGGGCGCCTCGCGCGCCAAGACGACCTTCCTCGCCAATATGTCGCATGAGCTGCGAACGCCGCTCAACGCCATTCTCGGATTCTCCGAGATCATGCGCCAGGGGACCTTCGGCCCGATCGGCTGCGAAAAATACGGCGAATACACCGAAGACATCCATCAGAGCGGCCACTATTTGTTGCGGCTCATCGACGACATCCTCGACATGGCCAAGATCGAGGCAGGGCGCCTCGTCCTCTCTCCCGAGGAAATCGACATCGCGGAAATCGTCGCGGAGGCCACCAAGATCATCGAGGTCCAGGCCGAACAGAAGACGATCCGCTTCGAGGGGAGCGCCCCGGACCAGTTGTCGTTCCAGTCCGACCGCCGGGCAACCAAGCAGATCCTTCTCAATCTCTTGTCCAACGCGGTCAAATTCACCGACCCGGGCGGTACGGTCCGGCTGAGAGTGCGGGCCGTGAACGACGCTGCGCTGATCACCATCTCCGACACCGGCATGGGCATTCCCCAAGCCGCGCTGGCCAGCCTCTGTCGACCGTTCGAGCAGATCGAGAACGAATTGACCCGTAGCAACAAGGGGACCGGGCTCGGCCTCGCCATCGCCCGGTCTCTGGTCGAGCTTCAAGGTGGCCGTATGCGGATCAGTTCATGCGTCGACGTGGGAACTGTCGTGGCGATCCGCCTTCCGATCGCCCCGATCCAGGCGCCAGGCGCCGCGGCAGGGAAAGTCCAGATGGAGCAGGTGACGGCCGCCAGATCGCCAAGCTGACCGCCAAGTCGCCCCGCTTCCACGCTCAGGCCCGGCGAAGCCCCGGGCCGGCAGCCTCTACCTGCGGCTCTTGCGAATCCGCAACGGGCAACAGCGCATGGAAAACCGCCCGGACGGCGGCCGCCGTCTCCGCCAGAAGCGGCTCCAGCCCATCCGTTCCCTCGGCCTCGAGCGCCCGAACCAGGCGGTCGGCAAGCCCCGGCGGCAGATCTTCCACACCCTGAACGCCGCCTGGCCCGAGCCGCAGTATCTGGATGACGCAGGTGTAGCGGCGCATGGCGGCCGCCAGATCGCACCTTGCCTCGACACCGGCGGCCAGATCGGCCGCATCGAGGACGTCCGCCGTCGGCGCACCGACAAGGTCGAGATCGGCGCGACCGCTCAGCAATGCCCACTGCGCCAGAAATTCCAGATCGATGAGGCCGCCCGGTCGCAGCTTGAGGTCGAGCGCCCCCTTCGCCGGCTTGTCGCGTTCGATGCGCCGGCGCATGTCGCCGACGTCACGGGTCGTCGTCGCCTCGTCACGGGGTTGGCAAAGGATATCGCGAACGGTCCGGGTCACCTCCGCGCAAAGCTCCGGGTCACCGGCGATCGGCCGGGAGCGCGTCAGCGCCATCCGTTCCCAGGTCCATGCCTCGTCCAGCTGGTAGCGGCGAAACGAGTCGATGCGGGTTGCCAGCGGCCCCATATTGCCTGAAGGGCGCAGCCGGAAATCGACCTCGTAAAGCACACCCTCACGCATCGGGATCGTCAGCGCCGCAATCAAGCGTTGCGTGAGACGGGCAAAATAAAGACCTGACGTTAAAGGCTTTTCGCCGTCGGATTCTTCGGCCTCTTCATCGTGGTCATAAAGCAGGATCAGGTCGACATCCGAGCCCGCCGTCAACTCGCGACTGCCGAGCCGGCCCATACCGAGCAGGGCGATTTTCGCACCAGCGACATGACCATGACGCACGGCAAAGGCTTCCGTGACCGCGTCCAACGTCGCCTCCAGCACCACGTCGGCGATGTTCGAGAAGGCTAGTCCTGCCCCACCGACATCGACCACGCCGCTGAGCAACCGCGCCCCGACCAGGAACCGCTGTTCCGACGCGAAAATCCGCAGTCGGGCAAGCACGTCCTCGTAGCCGTTGGCCTCGGTCAGGAACATCGCCAGACGTTCGGACATCAGGTCGCGGTCCGGTACCTCGTCGAAAAAGGCCGGATCGAGCAGCGCATCGAAGACGTGCGGACGCGCGGCGATCGTGTCGCGCAGCGCCGGCGCCGACGTGATGATGAGGGCGAGAAGGTCGAGGACGCGCGGATTGGAGGCGATCAGCGAAAAGAACTGAATCCCCGACGGCAATCCGGCCAGGAACGTGTCGAAGGCGGCGATGGCGCCATCGGGGTCTTTCGCACCCGAAAACGCCTTCAACAGCATCGGCAGAACCTTGGTCAGGCGTTCCCGCGCGGTCTCCGAACGGGTTGCGCGATAGCGTCCGTAGCCCCAGGAACGTACAATTCTCGCGACGTCCTCGGGACGGGAAAAACCGAGTTCTCGCAATCGGGCGAATGCTTCTGGATCGTCCTCGCTGGCCAGCAGTGCCTTGAATCCCGCTTCCTCGAGCGCACTGGTTTCGCGGTCGCGTCCGTCGCTGAACAGCCGCGTGTAGCGCCGGTCGACTCGGCTGAGCCGTTCCAGCAGCGCCTTCGAGAACGCCGCGCGATCCTCAAATCCGGCGAGACGGGCGATGCGTTCGACCCCCTCCTCATCCTCCGGCAAGGTATGGCTCTGCTCGTCGGCCACCATCTGGATGCAGTGCTCGATGCGGCGAAGAAACCAGTAGTCCGAGACCAGTTCGGCCTCCGTCTCCTCCACGATCCAGCTCCCGGCGGCGAGCTCGGCGAGCGCCTTGTCGGTGCGGCGCTGGCGCAGCCTGGGTGCGCGGCCACCGGCGATCAGTTGCTGGGCCTGAACGAAGAACTCGACCTCCCGGATGCCACCGCGCCCAAGCTTCACATTGTGCCCAGCAACGCCGATGTCGTCGAAGCCGCGATGTCGATCGATGCGCGTCTTCATCGCCTGGATGTCGGCGATCGCCGCGAAGTCGAGATATTTCCGCCAGACGAAGGGCGTCAGTTCCTGAAGGAACGCCTCTCCCGCCGCGCGGTCGCCCGCCACCGGCCGCGCCTTGACCATCGCGGCGCGCTCCCAATTGCGCCCGCTGCCCTCGTAATAGGTGAGCGCCGTGTCGACCGAGATCGCCAGCGGCATCGCCCCCGGATCGGGCCGCAGCCGCAGGTCGGTGCGAAACACATAGCCGTCGGCCGTGCTCTCGCCGACGATCCGCACCAACCGACGCACCAATTTGGACAGCGTGTCGACCGCTTCCGTGGGGTCGGCGCAGATGCCGGCCGATTCCTCGAAGAAGACGATGAGGTCCACGTCGCTCGAATAATTGAGCTCGCCCCCGCCGAGTTTGCCCATGCCGAGCACGAACAACCCGCACCCCGTCTCCGGGTCCTCCGGATGCGGCAGCACGAGCTTGCCGGCGCGGTGCGCGTCGGCAAGACAGAAACGCAAGGCCGCGCCGATCGCGGCCTCGGCGAGATCGGACAAATCGGCGGTGGTCTCGGCGGGCGTCGCGGCACCGAACAGATCCTGCAAGGCGATCAGCAGCGAGACCTCGCGCTTGATCAGCCGAAGCTCCCTCATTAGCGCGCTTTCGCCCTGATCCGTCGCGGGCAGTTTTCGCAACGGGGCGATCCGCTCGGCGATGCGCTGCTTCGCGTCCTGGTCGAACAACGCCTCCAGCCACTCGGGATGCTGCTGCATCTGGGTGTTCAGATAGGATGAGAGGTCGAGCACGGCCCCAAGACGTTCGGCCTCCGGGCCACCTTCTGTCAGGAACGCCACGAGCCTTGGGCACTCCCCCGCCGCGGCCGCCGCTTTCAGATCGGCGAGCCACGCCGCCGCCTTGTCCGGGTCTAGCGGCGCCAATCGGTGGCCGCCGCCGATCCCGAGACCTCTTGCCTCATCCTTCGCCATCCAGAAGCGTCTTTCCGTCGAGAGGGAACTCCAGGATCACTGTAAGGCCCGGAGCGGCATCCTCAAGCGTCAACGTTCCGCCATGCACACGGGCGATGGCCTGAACCAGCGACAGACCGAGCCCGGAGCCCGGCAGCGAGCGGCTCTGGTCGAGACGATAGAAGCGCTCCAGCACCCGTTGGCGCTGCTCGGCGGGGATGCCGGGACCATTGTCCGAAACCACCAACCGGCACAGCCCCCCGTTCTCCGCGAGCCGGATCGCGATCACCGTGCCGCCGTCGCCGGTTGCGTATTTCAGTGCGTTGTCGAGAAGATTGGACAGCGCCTGGGCGATCAGCTCCCTGCTGACCGAGGCGATCACTGGTGCGGCCGCGTCAATGACGAGGCGGGCGCCGGCCTCTTCGGCCAGTGGCTCGTAGAGTTCACCGACATCGGCGACGATCGTGGCGATATCGACCCGATCCTTGAGAACCGGATGCGAGCCGGCCTCGACCCGCGAGATCATCAAGAGCGCGTCGAAAGTGCGGATCATCTGGTCCGCCTCGGCGATCGTGCCTTCCAGCGCCTCGCGCGGATCGCCCTCACCGGACGCCGTCGTCAATGCCGCCTCGGCGCGGTTGCGCAACCGCGTCAGCGGCGTCTTGAGATCATGCGCGATATTGTCGGAGACCTGCCGGAGCCCTTCCTGCAACAGGGCAACCCGCGCCAGCAGCGTATTGAGGTTTTCCGATAATCGATCGAACTCGTCGCCCGCGCCGGTCACCGGCAGCCGCTCGGTCAGATCGCCGGCCAGGATGCGGGCGCTCGACGCCGACATGCGGTCCAGCCGCTGCAAGGCGCGGCGACCGACCAGGAGCCAGGCGAACAGCGCGCCGGCACCCATCAGCGCCAGCGCCAGGATCAACGCGCTGCGGACGATCTGGCGAAAGCGTTCCTGTTCGGTCTGGTCGCGTCCGACAAGCACGCGCATGCCGTTCGGCAGGCTGACGACCTCGGCGAGAGCGAGATGATAGCGATCGTCGGCATTCTCGGCGAAACGCTCATACGCGAAGACCTTTTCGGTGAAGCCTGCTTCGTCGAGGACGCCGGCCTGAAGGTTCTCGACATTGCCGGCGATGATCCGGCCGGTCGCGTCGGTGACCAGATAGAGCGAAGCCCCCGGTTGGCGGGCCCGCCGGTCAACGGTCCGCACGAGGCCGATGATACCGGTGGTACGGTAGACCTGCGCAAGGTCGCTGAGTTCCTCGGAAATCGCCACGCGGCTCTGGCTCTCCAGAATTCCTGACGCCGTGGCTGTGACATAGAAGACGAGAACGACAGCGAAGACGGCGAAAAGCAGCAGGTAGACAGCCGACATGCGAACGGCCGTCATGCGCATCAGCGCCTTCAGTCGCTCCATGCCCCGAAACCTCTTACCTATTCTATTCGCCGGTCCGCATGATGTAGCCGGAACCACGAACGGTATGCAGCAGCGGGGAATCGAAGTCCCGCTCGATCTTCGAGCGCAGCCGCGAGATATGGACGTCGATGACGTTGGTCTGCGGGTCGAAATGATAGTCCCAGACGTTTTCCAGAAGCATGGTGCGGGTAACGACCTGGTTGGCGTGTTTCATCAGATATTCGAGCAGACGAAACTCGCGCGGCTGGAGCACCACCACCTTGCCGGCGCGCCGGACTTCGTGGGAAAGGCGGTCGAGTTCGAGATCGCCGACGCGGTAGCTGGTCTCGACGTCCTTACCGCCGCGGCGCCGGCCGAGCACCTCGACCCGGGCCAGCAGTTCGGAAAAGGCGAAGGGCTTGGCCAGATAATCGTCGCCCCCGGCCCTCAGCCCGGTAACCCGGTCGTCGACTTGGCCCAGCGCCGAGAGGATCAGCGCCGGCGTCCCGTCGCCCTTTTCGCGCAGCCCGGATATCACCGAGAGGCCATCACGCTCCGGCAACATGCGATCGACGATCAACACGTCGTAGGTGCGGGTGTCGGCCATATGGAAGCCGGTCTCGCCATCGCCGGCATGGTCGGCCACATGACCGGCCTCGCGCAGCGCCTTGACCAGATACGCCGCCGCCTCGCGGTCGTCTTCGATGATCAGGATGCGCATGGATTCGGTCGATGTTCCAAGGGCCGTGGAAGAGGACATGATCGGCTCCCTTATCTGATCCATTTTGCGCAAAAGAAAAGCGGCGAAGGTGCAAAGGCAACTCATTGCGAGCTGCCCGCCCCTTCGCCACCCATCGGGAACCGGCCGGCGACCGGGGAAGGTTACCGACCCGGAGCAGGGATCAGCCCTTGTCGATCGGCAACGCCACGAAGCGGTTCTGGTCGCCGTTCTTCAGCTGGAAGAGCGCAGCCTTGCGGCCGTTCTTCGAGGCATCCGCAAGCGCGGCCTGCACCTCCTTCTGGCTCGCAACGCTCTTGCCGTTCACCGCGATGATGACATCGCCCGCTTCGACGCCCTTGTCGGCCGCCGATGAGTCCGGATCGACATCGGTCACGACCACGCCCTTGCCGTCCTCGGACGGCGTCAGCGTCAACCCGTAACCGGACAAGGAGGACGGATCGACCGGAGCCTTGCGACTGCTGGATTCTTCAGCCGACGACGCCTCGTCGAGGCTTGCGAGATTACCGAGCGTGACCGAAATGTCCTGCGCCTTGCCGGCACGCCAGACGGTGATGTCGACCTTGGTGTCCGGCTTGTAGTTGCCGATCTTGCGAGCCAGCTCACGCGGGCCATCCACCGTCTCGCCATCGACCGCGGTGATCACGTCGCCGGTCGCGACCCCGGCCTTCGACGCCGGCGTTTCCGTCTCCGGCAAGGTAACGATCGCGCCCTTTTCGTCGGCGAGCCCAACTGCTTCGGCGATATCGTCCGTCACCGAGGCGATCTGGACGCCCAGCCAACCGCGTTCGACATTGCCGCCGTCGCGCAGAGAAGCGACGACGTCCTTGGCGACCGAGGCTGGAATCGCGAAGGCGATGCCGACATTGCCGCCGGACGGCGAGAAGATCGCCGTGTTGACGCCGATGACCTTGCCGTCGAGGCCGAAGGCCGGACCGCCGGAATTACCCCGGTTTACCGCCGCGTCGATCTGCAGGAAGTCGTCATAGGGGCCGGCGCCGATGTCGCGGCCGCGCGCCGAGACGATGCCGGCCGTAACCGAGCCGCCGAGGCCGAACGGATTGCCGACGGCCACGACCCAGTCGCCGATGCGAACCGCCTCGTCATCGCCAAACTCGACATAGGTGAACTTCTTGTCGTCCCGGTCCACCTTGAGCAGCGCGAGATCGGTGCGCTTGTCGGTGCCGATCAGCCGGGCGTCGTATTCGGTGCCGTTGTCCATGACGATCGTGTATTTGCTGCCGTCGCCGACAACATGGTTGTTGGTGACGAGATAGCCGTCATCGGAGATGAAGAAGCCGGACCCCTGGCCCATCGACTGGCGCGGCTGGCGGCGTGGGCGCATGCCCTCCGGCATGCCGTTCTGGCCGGGGATGTCGAAGAAGCGGCGAAGCGGGTGATCCTCCGGCAGATTGTCGAAGGGGCTGGCCATATCCTGACCGTCGGCAACCGCAGGCGAGATGTTCTGCGTGACCCGCACCGAAACCACGGCCGGGGAAACCTTCTCGACCACATCGGCGAAGCCGAAGTTCTTTGCTGGCGCCTCGACCTGAACCGGCTGGGCGAAAACCGGCATGGTGTTGGTCACAACACCTCCGGAAAAGGCCAGTCCGGCCACGCCGGCGGCCAGCGCACCGGCGATCAGACCGCCACGCTTGGTCTTGCTCTTCGTCTCGTTCCGCATCGAAAACCCTTTCGCTAGGTCGTTCAAATCCCAGGCGAACCGGCGTACACGCCAAACTCGCCATCGATGCGACCAGAGATAGGGGGTCCGAGGTTACAGGAGCTTTTCGACTGCGTGAAATCTTCGTAAGGTTGCGACGTGACGACGAGCGCCGGTCAGCGCGGCCGCCCGTGTTCCGTCGTTTTTTACCTACTGCCGCGCCTTGACGACGTCGGCAATGGCGGCTTCCTCTTCGGCCGAAAGCCGCGGCGGCGTGCCGCTTTCGCGTCTGCGGCTACGCAGGGCCATCAGAGCGAATCCGATGCCGCCGAGCAGCAGGATGATCGGCGCGCCCCAGAGCGCCAGCGTCGCCCAGTCGAAGCGCGGCTTGAGCAGCACGAATTCACCGTAACGCGACACCAGATAATCGAGGACTTCGTCGTTGGTATCACCGGCGACAAGGCGTTCGCGGACCAGAAGGCGCAGGTCCTTTGCAAGATCGGCGTCGGAATCGTCGATCGACTGGTTCTGGCAGACCAGGCAGCGCAAACCCGCCGAAAGTTCCCGCGCCCGGGCTTCGAGCACCGGATCGCTCAAGACCTCGTCGGGATTGACGGCGAAGGCGGGCCCGACCGTCAACCCGCCCGGCAGCAGAA
Source organism: Aurantimonas sp. A3-2-R12 (assembly GCF_036016755.1). Lineage (NCBI taxonomy): Bacteria > Pseudomonadati > Pseudomonadota > Alphaproteobacteria > Hyphomicrobiales > Aurantimonadaceae > Aurantimonas > Aurantimonas sp. A3-2-R12. Next base: position 18,381 of record NZ_JAYXIH010000030.1, read on the forward strand.
TGGCGAGCAAGGCGAAGACCGAAAGCAGATATCGAAAGCGCCTAATCATGGCTCAGACCTTCGCCATCACGGCCGTTCGCTTCCGGCTGCGCGCCGGTGCGCCGACCCGCAGCCGCCGATCGGCCAGCGAGATCACCCCGCCCAGAGCCATCAGGACCGAGCCGATCCAGATCAGCGTGATGAACGGCTTGTACCAGATGCGCACGACGGTCGAACTGCCGTCGTCGGCCGGATCGCCCAGCGCGATGTAGAGCTGAGAGAACCAGCGGGTGCGGATGCCGGCTTCGGTCGTCGGCGCCTGCCGTGCCGGATAGAAGCGCTTGCCGCTTTCCAGCGTGCCGGCGTCGCGGCCGTCGCGGCTCAGCGCAAACGTACCGACCTGCTCCTCGAAATTCGGCCCCTGACGCGGCGCGATACCCTCGTATCGCAGCGTGTAGCCACCGACATCCACGCTGTCGCCCGGAGCCATCGAAAGCACGTCCTCGGTCTCGAACGACGACACGGTGACGACGCCGAGCACCAGAACCCCGACGCCGAAATGAGCGAGAACCGTGCCGAAGGCCGAGCGCGGCAGGCCCCTCAGGCGTGACAGCCCCTTGCGCCAGCCCACCTTGGCGAAGTTGGCCCGGCCGTAGATATCCGTCAGGCTGCCGACCAGCAGCCAGACCGCGAGGCCGAAACCGAGTGCCGCCAGAATCTTCGTGCCGGAGGTCACCGCGACGACCACGATCACCGTGAACATCACCGCGCCGATGGCGAAATAAAGCCGCTGCGCGGCGGCGAGGAGATCGCCCCGCTTCCAAGCCAGCAATGGCCCGAACGGAAGCGCAAACAAAAGCGGCACCATCAGCGGCCCGAAGGTCAGATCGAAGAACGGCGCCCCGACCGAGATTTTCTCGCCGGTGATGACCTCGAGCACCAGCGGATAGAGCGTGCCGATCAGCACGGTCGCCGCCGCTGTGGTGAGAAACAAATTGTTGAAGACCAGCGCGCCCTCGCGGCTGATCGGCGCGAACAACCCACCCGACTCCAGTGTTGAGGCCCGTATCGCGAACAGCGCCAGCGAGCCGCCGATGAACAGACACAGGATCATCAGGATGAAGATGCCGCGCTCCGGGTCCGTGGCGAAGGCATGCACCGACGTCAGTACACCCGAGCGCACCAGGAACGTCCCCAGCAACGACAGCGAGAAGGTCAGGATCGCCAGGAGGATTGTCCAGATCTTCAGCGCCGAGCGCTTCTCCATGACCACGGCGGAATGCAGCAGCGCCGTGCCCGACAGCCAAGGCATGAAGGAGGCGTTCTCGACCGGGTCCCAGAACCACCAACCGCCCCAGCCCAGCTCATAATAGGCCCAGTAAGAGCCCATCGCGATGCCGGCGGTGAGAAAGATCCAGGCGACCAGCGTCCACGGCCGCACCCAGCGCGCCCAGGCCGCATCGATCCGCCCGTCGATCAGCGCCGCGACGGCGAAGGAGAAGGCAATCGAGAAACCGACATAACCGAGATACAAAAGCGGCGGATGGATCGCGAGGCCGATATCCTGAAGGATCGGGTTGAGATCCCGCCCCTCCATCGGAGCCGGCGCGAGGCGAGCGAATGGGTTGGAAGTAAACAGGATGAACAGCAGGAAAGCGCTGGTGATCCACGCCTGCACGGAGAGGACGTTTGCCTTGAGGGTAGCCGGCAGATCCCGTCCGAACAGGGCGACAAGCGCTCCAAAGAACGCCAGGATCATCACCCAGAGCAGCATCGAGCCCTCGTGATTGCCCCACACGCCGGTGACCTTGTAGAGCATCGGCTTCAGCGAATGGGAATTCTCGAAGACGTTGGCGACCGAGAAGTCCGAGGTCACATAGGCGGTCGTCAGGGCCGAAAACGATATGGCGAGGAGCACGAACCCGCCGGTGGCGGTGATGGTCCCCGTCTCCATCAGCCGGGCATCGCCCGTCCGCGCGCCGATGACTGGCAAGAGCGACTGGACGAGCGACAGCGACAGCGACAGGATCAGCGCGTAGAGGCCGATTTCGACGATCATGAGCTCGCTCCGGTTGCCGTCGGTGTCTGTGCCGGCTCCGTATCGGACTTGACGACGCCCGTGCCCTCTTCCCACAAGCCACGCGCCTTCAGGTCGTCGACGACTTCCTTCGGCATGTAGTTCTCGTCGTGCTTGGCCAGGACCGTATCCGCAACGAAGACGTTGTCCGGTCCGAGCGTGCCTTCGGTGACGACGCCCTGCCCCTCACGGAAAAGGTCTGGCAGAAGCCCGGTATAGGTCACCGGCACGCTCTCGATCGTGTCGGTGACCCGAAATGTCACTTTCTGCGAACCGCCGCGCACGACCGACCCCTCTTCGACGAGGCCACCCAGCCGGATACGCTGCGAAGGCGCCGGTGCACTGGCGACGATGTCGGTGGGTGAATTGAAGAACGCCACCGAATCCGACAGCGCGGTCAGGACGAGGCCGGCCGCCGCGCCGATAACGAGGAGGATGGCCGCGATGGAAGTGAGCCGTTTCGCTTTCCGTGTCATTGGGTCTGTGTCGCCTCCGCTTCCGCCAGGCCGAGTTCCTGTCCGAGAGCGGCGATTTCCCGGCCCGCGGCAGTGTCCGCCTCAAAATGTTGAAACGCCGTCCGCAGCGCATCGCTCGCCTTGTCCGTCTCGCCCAAGACCTTATAGGAGCGAATCAACCGCTTCCACCCTTCCACGTCCCGCGGGTTGGATTCCAGCCGGCTTGCCAGTTGCGAGACCATTCCCTGGATCATCGCCTGCCGGTCGTCCGCAGACATTTCGGAGGCGGCGGCCACATCCGCCTCGCTCGGCCGAGGTGGTGCGGATCGCGCCGTTTCCGCCGGCGTCAGCCCCAATTCCTCGCCAAGCGCGGTGATCTCCCTGCCAGCCGCGGATTCGGGCGCGAAGGCATCGGAGGCGGTCGTCAAAGCCTGAGCCGCTTTCTCGCTGTCTCCCAGAACCGTGTAGGACCGGATCAAGCGTTTCCATCCTTCGAGATCGTCCGGGTTTGATTCCAGCCGGGCTGCCAGCTGCGAGACCATACCCTTGATCATAGCCTGACGGTCATCGACCGACATTTCGGAGGCGGCGACCATGTCGGCTTCGCTCGGCCCCGGCGCTTTCGGATCGGAGTTCTTCACGACGGCGGTTGACGGCGCATCGGTGCCGGTCTTTTGGCGCGCGTCGGCAAGCGCTGCGTCGGCGATCTGCATCCAGGGCGCGTCTTTGGGGCTGATGTCGATGAGCTTCGCCCAAGCCGCCTCGGCCTTGGCGTAATCACCCTCCTGGGAGAGATCGAGCGCCAGGAAGAAATGCGCCGGCAAATAATCGCCATTGATGGTGAGCGCCTGCTCGAATGCCGCCTTCGCATCGTCCGTCACCTCGCCGTCGGCAGCCCGCGTCAACGCCTCGCCGAGGCCGCTCAGGCGGGACGCCGTCGGCTCGAGCAGACGAATGGCGTTCCGGAACGCGATGGCGGCGGCATCCGGACGGTCCAACCGCAGATAGATCGGCGCAAGCACATCCCAGCCGCGACCATCGTTTGGATTGGAACGAAGCTGCGCCTCGGCGGTGGCGACGAGGCCCTCGATATCCGTGCCGGGCACCGGTAACGGTGCTTGCCGCGTGGCGAGCGGCATATCCCGCAGGCCAGGCACCCCAAATTTCATGTAAAGAGCCGCCGAGCCAAGCGGTACAGCGATCACGACAACGCCGATCGCGGCCACGACGCCCGGACGCACCCAGCCTGCTGCGGCACCATCGCCACCGCCCTTCACGCCGCCAGCCGCCTTCAGCAATCGGCGTCCGATCTCGGCCCGGGCGGTTTCCGCCTCACCGGCGGCGATAGAGCCCCGCTCGACATCGGCGTCCAGTTCACGAAGCTGCGCGGCATAAACTTCGACGTCGTGGTCGGCACGCGTGGCCGCCTCATCCGGGGAGGCGCGAAACAAGGGCCAGAGTGCCGCCAAAGTCGCGGCAATGGTCATGCCAGCTGCGATAATCCAGAACGCCATGACACCCTTACACCGAACGCCGGGGATCGAAGCAAATTGCCCCAAATGGCCGGCCGTCTCAAAACCAGATTCCGTCCGACGAGCCCTCTAGCAGACCTGGGCCGATTTGCCCATTCACTTCGTCAGGAATGGGGCGAGTGGATCAGGCGACCGGCTTCCAGAGACCCTTGTCGTTCTTGCAAGCAGTCCCGACGGCTTTGACCGGCTGTGCCTGGCCCGTGAACGTGTGGGAGTAGCCCCGGCAATCCTGCGATCCGACTCGGTAGAGCTGTGTCGGCACGACCTCGCCACTATAGCCATCGACGGACCACTGCACCGCCTGCCCCGCCGAACCGTATTGCAAAGCCTGGAATTCAGCCTCCAGCGCCTTGGCGCGAGCCGCACTGGAAAAGGATTTCGCCGCGTCGCTCTGGCCGACCAAGCCGCCGTCGAGCGCCTGGACGCCGGCTGAGGCCGGAGTAAGCGAGGCGCCCCCCAACCCGGCACTGAGACAGCCCGCGAAAGGAAGGATCAGGAGAGGAAAGAGCAGCTTCAACACGATGCGCATGACGATTTCATCCGAGTGCGGCAGTCCGATGGGACTGAAACGACAGGGTGCGGGGTCCGGAGCAATCCGCGTGCCGCAGTTCGTCGGTTCGGTCTATGATGTCAAGCCGCACCGCCGCCCAAAGCGCGTGGCAGCACGATCGTCACCCGCAGGCCGCCGAGATCCGAGCGGCTGAATTCCAGTGCCCCGCGATACTCGGCCACCATGTCGGAAACGATCGACAGGCCGAGTCCGCTGCCGGGCGTTGCTTCGTCGAGGCGGCGGCCGCGCTTTTGCGCCTCGATGATCTGCGCCTCGGTCAACCCCGGACCATCATCTTCGATGACGGTCGCGAAGCGGTCCTCGGAAACGGGCTTGCCGGTCACGACGATCCGCCCCGCTGCCCACTTGCCGGCGTTCTCGAGCAGATTGCCGATGATCTCCTCGAAATCCTGACGCTCGCCGGCAAAGACCAGGCCCTCGGCCGAGGCCGGATCGAATTTGAGGTCGAGGGCTGGATTGAGCTTGGCGATCACCCGCACCAGCCGTTCGAGAGCCGGTCCGACCGGCGCGCGGAAAACGGTCGCGTCGGTCAGGGCAGCGACCCGCGCCCGGTCGAGATAATGCTGCACCTGCTGGCGCATGCGCTCCGCCTGATCGGCTATCAACTCGCCCTGCGGTCCCCCCAGCGAGGCGGCCTCGTTAACGAGAACCGCTATGGGAGTCTTCAACGAATGCGCCAGATTGCCGACCTGCGTTCGCGACCGCTCGACGATGCGCCGGTTGTTGTCGATCAGCGCGTTCACCTCAAGGGCCAGCGGTTCGATTTCGGCGGGAAACCGGCCTTCCAGCCGTTCCGCCTTTCCAGCGCGCACATTGGTGAGCGAGCGGCGGACGGCACCGAGGGGACTGAGTCCCGCCAGGATAGCCAGGACATTGACAAGGATCGTTCCGACTCCCACGGCACCAAGATAATAGACGAGCGTACGATTGAAGTCGGCGACGTCGGCGGCGACAACACCGGCATTGCCCATCACACGAAACCGCGCCGCGTGATTCTGAGCGTCGAGCACGACTTCCGTCTCGACGACTTTCAACAATTCACCATCAAGGCCGCTCGCGTCGTAACTCCGACGATAAAGGGGATCGAAGGGAACTTGCGACGTCGGTTCGGACGCGATGTCGAGAATTCCGAGGGAACTGGAGATCAGCCGTCCCCTGGTGTTGTCACTCGCCGGAATGACCTCCCAATACCACCCGGACAGCGGCTGGGAATAACGCAGATCGCCGAGATCGGGGGAGCCGGACAGATAGCCGGTCTCGCTGACCGTCACGCTGTTGACGAGATTGTAGAGCTGTGCGGCGAGCAGGTCCTCGAAGCCGCGCGTCGCCGTCCGCTCGTAGAGCGTGGAGATCAGCCCCCCGACGACGACAAGGGCCAAAAGGGCCCAGACGCTGGATAGAACGATGACCCGGACGGTGAGAGAGTTAGCGGCCCGAATGGCCATCGCTCATCCTGTAGCCTTGTCCTCTGACGGTCTCGATCACATCGACACCGAGCTTCTTGCGCAACCGTCCAACAAACACTTCGATCGTATTGGAATCGCGATCGAAATCCTGATCATACAGGTGCTCGATGAGCTCCGTTCGGGAGACGATCTGATCCTGATGATGCATCAGATAATCGAGTAGCCGATATTCGTGCGAGGTTAGCTTCAGCGGGGTCCCGTCGAGCGACACACGCGACGCCCGCGTGTCGAGGCGGACCGGACCGCAATGGATCTCCGACGAGGCATGGCCGGCGGCGCGGCGGATCAGCGCGCGCATGCGGGCCAGCACTTCCTCGACGTGAAAGGGTTTCGTGACGTAATCGTCGGCGCCCGCGTCGATGCCGGCGACCTTGTCGCTCCAACGGTCGCGGGCGGTCAGGATCAGCACGGGCATGGTCCGGCCGTCGCGACGCCATCGCTCCAGAACGCTGATGCCGTCCATGACCGGCAGACCGACATCGAGAATGACCGCGTCATAGGGTTCGGTGTCGCCGAGAAAGTGTCCCTCCTCGCCGTCGAAGGCGCGGTCGACGACATACTCGGCGCCGGTCAGCGCCTCGGTCAGTTGCCGATTGAGGGTTTGATCGTCCTCGACCACTAGGATGCGCATGCCCGGCCTCGTCTTCTCGCTCTCGTCTTATCCTGTCGAATCGCCGCGACCGCGGCTGAAGTCAACGCCTCTCGCCGCTCTGACAATACGGCGATCAGGGCCGTATCGTCACCGTCGTCTTGCGCCTGGGGCCACCGTCCTTGCCTGGCACGAGAAGGGTCACGACACAAACCGTCTCACCGCCCTGCTCGCGACTGGAGACCGAGAGAACCTGGCCGCCGGTCTGGGCGGCCGCTTGCTCTGCGGCTCCCGAGCAGCTTGCGGCGGCGGTTTCGAAAGCGCCCTCGCCATTTCGACGTGGGCCCCGCTCTAACCTCAATCCCGGTCCCGGAGAGACATCCAGACCGAATCCCGAACCAATGCCGCGACCCGAAAAAGGGCTATCCAGGAGTTGAGCGGCAGCTGGCGCGGCCGCCGCGAGGGGAGCGGACCCGACGATCAGGATCGTGACTAGGCTGGCGAGGAGAGTGCGAAATCTTGTCATTTCGGGTCCGGCTGGAGGATGGCAGCGCCGCCGAGAAGGATCGGCGATTGCTCCCGTCCTAGTACATCGTCGCTGAACGACGAATGAATGGCGGACGACCGAGCCGGGTCGTCCGCTGATTTTCATGCCGCAACTAGCGGAGGGTTTTCTGCGCCGCTAGCCGCCCCAGGATCGCGACAACCGCGCCGACTGCCGCCGCGCCGTTGGTCAGCGACACGGCCAGCATATCGTGCGTCGCGGAATCGACTTCCAGGCCGAACAGTCCAGCCATCGCCGCCCCGAAAGCGACAAGCCCGCCCCATACGGTTCGCGATTGATACCACGGCTTTGCCTCGTTCATTTTCCGTTCCTTTCCTTGCTGTTGCGCCGGCGGTCACGCCGGTCGGGAAAAAATCGTCTGCCGAGCAGTCCCCACGCCCCAGACCGGGCCGACCTGGGCGATGGTGGCGACAAGCTCGGCGGGCAGCGCGCCGAACACGGCGGTCTGCTCTTCAGCCGTGAGCACCAATGCCGGCGTTGCGGGCTCGCGCACCAAAACGGCCCCCGATCCGTCGCCGACCTCGATGCGGTAGAGTTCCTGTTCTTCGCCGAGCGGCACGTCGGGGCCATCCCAATTGTCGCCGCCGACGCGGGTTCGGCGAATCCACGACAAGGCCACCGCGCCCGCCGCGTCGAAGGCGGCTTTCGCATGCACCGGCGACAGCGGTTTGACCGCGCGCCGACCAAGCGTGGCGGTGATCGTCACCGTTGCGGGATCGTCAAGCGCCCGGCCGAGCGGAGCCACGCGGACTTCCATCTCGCGGCCGACGTCCGACGTCGTCAGTCCAAGCGGCTCGCAGGCCGCGTCGAGCAAGACGAACGCCGCCCCAGTTGGTGCTCCCACGACCATCGCGTCTTCGGTGCCGCCCTGGGCGCGCAGCAGATCCCGCAACTCGAAGACGCCGGGCGCGATCTCCGCCGCCCTCTCGAATTGCAGCACTTCCCAAGCCCCCGTCGAGCTCCACACCGCGCAGAGATTGCCGCCATCCAGCAGTTCGCCCCTAGAAATTGCGTAGAGCGCGCCCCTGTCGAGCCGCAGCGTAATCGTGTTCCCGCGATCCAGACGTCCTTCCGGCCCCGCACCCAGCGCCGCGATCAACCAGCCAGTGGTTGCCGGGCGTGTCGCCGTCGCTCGCTCCAGGAAAGCGCCGCCCTGCCGGGATGTGGCGATGGAATAGCCCGGCCAGGGCTTGGCCTGCACCGCGAACCGCGCACCATCAATGCCCTGCCCTCCCTCGGGAAGCGGCAGGTCGAGGAGATGCACCAGTGGCCGCGAGGCGATCGCGAGAGCCGGCGGCCGCGGCGGGGTTGGAGGCTCCCCCTGGTCGGCAAGCGAGCCCCTACGCGCCGGCAGACGCCGCGCTTCGATACGGCGGGAGGCACCCGATTCGATCCGGTTCACCAACCAGGCGCCGGGACGCTCCGCGAGGCCGACAACATCGCCTGACTCCAGCGACAAGAGCGACGGTGCAACGCCGAACCGAGCGGTCTCGGCCACGCCGCTCGCCTCCCGCAGCATCGCCGCGGCCAATTCCTTCGCTTGCGCCTCGTCGAGCACCACCGGAAGCTGGATGATGTCCTTGCGGGGATGAGCGGCGCTGGCCCGCACCGCTTCGGCCGAACCGGGCTGATAGGCCCGCGCCGGATCGAGAAACCCGAGCGCGATCTCCTCCGGCCGCTCGCTTGCCTCGCCACGCCGCAGTTCGACATAAGGGCCGTCCTCGTCGGCGAATATCCCGATCTCTCGGCTCGATCGCAGCGAGGCAAGCGAGCGGAAAATCAGTCGCCCGGCCGCAACATGCACGACGGTGCCGGTCAGCCGCAGAAGATCCTCGAGCGTCTCGCGCGCCGTGCCGGGACCGGCGGCGACGTAACCGGTCACGCAGGAATCGACGGCCGAGACGTCGTAATCCGCGATGCCGTGGTCCTCCAAGATGGCGGCGATCAAGACGTCGGCCGGCGCGTTGGCCAGGCGCCCACTCAGCCAGTGGCCCCGACGCCAATTGCCGCCGTCGCTCCACAGGTCGCCGCGCGTCGGGAAGGCGGGATAGGGCCGCGCGTCCCAGGTCCAAACATGGATCGCGGCCGGATCGACCATCCGACCGCCATAGACCGGCGAAATCGGATTGGCGGCGGTCGAAAAGTCCGGCGACGCAGGGTCCCAATACGCCAACTGCGCTTCGAGGAACCGCCGCTGCGCGAGGTCGTCGCGACCTCCGGCGGAAAAATATGGCACGAGGCTTTCCGACGATTTCGGGTCGACGAAGACATTCGGCTGGTTCGCGCCCTTGTCGATCGCCGGGCAGCCAAGTTCGGTGAACCACACCGGTTTCGACATCGGCACCCATGCGGAGGTTCCGGCGGTCTCGACCCCGGCGCGGCGCTCGACATGCGGGTTCGACCACCAGTTCGCCACATCCTTGGCGCGGTAGACCCACGGCTTGCCCGCCGCACCGTCGGTGATCGGCGTGCGGATGCGTGCCGCCCGATCGGCATCGGTGGCATAGTACCAGTCGTAATATTCGCCACCGCCGATCCCGGCTCGCAGCCCGTCCCGATCGTATTGCGAGGACGGTCCCGCCGGGTCCGCATCGAGGTCGCCGTCCCGCCAGTCGGCCAGCGGCAGGTAATTGTCGATGCCGACGACGTCGATCGACGGCGAGGCCCAGAGCGGATCGAGATTGTAGAAGACATTGCCCGAGCCGTCCGTCGGCTGGTAGCCAAAATATTCGCTCCAATCGGCCGCGTAGGTGACGACGGCCGTCGGCATCATGGCCTTGACCTCGGCGGCGATGGCGATCAGCCCCTCGACGAAGGGAAAGCGGCCATCCTGATCGCGAATTCGCGTCAACCCGCGCATCTCCGAACCGATGACGAACGCATCGACCCCGGCCGCCGCCGCGAGCTTCGCCTGATGCAGGATCATGCGCCGATAGGACCATTCGTCCGGCCCGGTATATTCGACGCCGGTTGTCGTCAGCGTGAAGTGCTGCGGCGCGACTGTTCCGAGAAACGCCGCGATATCGGCTCGCGCCGCCGCCGTGCCGTCGGCCGAGCCGGCGCGACCGGTGGCGATGTCGAGCGTCATCCGCCCGCGCCAGGGAAACGCCGCCTGCTCCACGCCGCCATAGGGGTCGGCAAGTCCGTTTCCAGGCGGCACATCCATCAGGATGAAGGGGTAATAGGTCACTTTCAGCCCGCGCGCCTTGAGATCGGCGATAACCCTCAGCACGCCTTGGTCGCTGGGCGTGCCGCCGAAGGCCGGCCCGCCGTCGATGGAACTGACCAGCCGCGCACCGACCCGATCGACGGAGCCGGCGCGCCAGACCTCGGTTTCATCGCGTTGGACGATCTCCACACCCGGCCGAAGGTCGCAACGTCCGGCGCGCAGATCGTCGCCGAACCAGGAAACGACGAGGGCGGCCCGCTCGAGCGACGGGCAGAGCGCGCCGAGTTCGTCGAGCGCGGCCGTCCAGTCGCTGAAACCGTGGAGGACGTTGCGGTTGACGACCCGGTCCTCGCCCGCGCCGAGCCGTTCGCGCACCGGCATCGGGTCGAGGCCGTGTTCGCTGGCGCCCGGGATGATGGTGATCGCCCGCAAGTCGGTTTCGAGCCGCCCGACCGGACGCAGGATTTCACAGGAGATCTGCGGCAAGCGGTTGCCCCAGCGTTCCAGCGGCATCCGCTCAAACACGATATAGGCGAGCCCGCGATAGGCGGGCGCGTTGCCGGCCCCTTGCCGGGCCTCGATCAGCGGATCGGCCTCTTGCGTTTCGTCGCCGCGATAGACACGGTGGACCGTCTCGGTAAGATCGAGTTCCTCGCCGTCCGCCCACACCCGCCTGACGCCAGCGATCGGCCCTTCGCAAAGCCCGACCGCGACATTGCCGTAATAGCTGTAGGTCGTCGTTTCGATGCGCGGGCCGCCGCCCTTGCCGCCGCGCCGTTCGGTGGTCGCGACCTCCTCGAAGCGCGTCGTCCAGATCACCTGACCTGCGACCCGCGCCGTGCCGTAGACCTTGGCGATACCGGCGCCCTCGTCCGCTTCCATGATGCGGCTGTTGCCGAGCCTCGGCCCCTCGCTGCGGCGCGTGCCGCCGAACAGCGAGGCGTCGAGCGATGCCCCGGCGAGCGCGCCGGCCGCGCGGCCTAGAACGGCGCCGAGCGGACCGCCGAGCACGCCGCCAACCAGGCCGCCGGCCGCCTGCAGAAGAATCGTGGCCATGACCTACTCCGGAAAACGAAAGACGCCGGCGATGCGGCGGGTCCAGGCCTGCGGCATCGGCGAAGAAACCACGGTCGCGCCTTCATAGGCGTGGATCAGCCGGCCGCTTTCGTCGAGAATGCCGCAATGCGCCGCCGGTGCGCCGCCGCGCCATCGAAACAGCACGACGTCGCCCGGCCGGGCATCGGCGATATCGACCGCGATCAGATGCCGCCGCGCGGCGTCCAGCAACCGGTCCGGGCCGCCCCGGATCGACCAGTCGACGCCGTAGGGACCGGGATCTTCCGGTTCTTGCCCATAGAGCGCGCGCCAGACACCGCGCAACAGGCCGAGACAGTCGCAGCCGACGCCCTGCCGGCTGCCCTGATGACGATAGGGCGTACCAAGAAACGCGCGGGCTGCGGCGAGCGCGCGAGACGGCGCAAGCTCGCTCATGGCACCACCGGCGAGCCGTCATGGATGCCGTCCGCCTTGGCCACCGCCAGCGCCGCGTCGCTGCCCGGCATATGCGGGAAGCCACGAAAATTCGTGGAATTGGCGAAACGGTCGCGGCAAGTGGAAAAGCGCTTGTCGCAGCCCTGGTTCAGCCGCAACCGGTCGCCGGCAACGAAGCCCGCGTCGATCGACTCGGAGAGCGAAAGGCGAACCGTGCCGAGCCCGGTTTCGCTCGCCGCAACGATATCGGCGGCAAGCCCCACCGCAGCGCCATCGAGAAACTCCAGCCGGCCGTGATCGAAGCCGCCCGGCGCACCGCCCAGATCACCGTCGATCAGGATCGTTACACCCTCTCCGCCATTGACGACGGCTTCGATGGAATAGGGCGGGTCGGACGCCGGAAACCGGCAGCGGGCATCGCCAAAGACCGCGTCGCAGCGACGCCGATAGATGCGTCCGCGCACCCGGTCTCGCCATGCTTGACCTCTCCGAGTTCCGCGACATCCATTAGCACGAAGTCAGCGGGATTCTGCCAGTCGACCACGAAGGTCTCGACCCGCGCCGCGTCGAAGCGGCCGGCGCGAATGTCGGCCTCGCCGATCGCCGCCGAGGACAGCGCGCCCTCGACCTCGCGCGTCGGCGCGGCCAGCCCCAGCGCTTCTTCGGCCTCGCCGCCGGTCAGTCCGGTTGCCGCCTCGAAACGGGTTCCGTCGAAGGTCAGCGCCTCGTCGTGATCGGTGAAGCCGAGAACCACGCCGTCGCGCCGGGTCAGGCGCCAGCAATGGGCCAGCGTCGTCGCCGGGCTTTCCAGACGCTCCGCCAGCCCGGAAGGGATCTGCCTCATGGCCGCACCTCGATCAACGGAATGGATGGGATGTCGCCGGCCTCGAACGCCGCGACATTGACGGCGAGCTGGTCCATGTCGAAGCGCACCGGCACGTCGAATTCGAAGCCGGCGGTGATCGAGAGGCCAACGGCCGGCGCCACCGACAGGGTCACTCCGCCGCTGGCCGTATCGACGTTGAAATCCGTGCCGGCGGCGAGTTCGGTCCCGTCGACGGCGATCCGGACGGTCCCCGGCACCGGTTTTTCGATCGGCCGGCTATAGGCCGCGTCCCCGTCACCATAGATTTTCAGCAACGGAAAGACCGCCGTCGCGCCATCGCCAATACCGATCATCTGGTCGAAGGCCGTGACCGCCTGCCCGTAATTCGACGAGCGCCAGTCGAGCGGATCGCGAAAGCGGAACCCGGTGAGCTTGCCGCGCCGCGCCTCGAAGAAGTCGAGCACCGCGGCAAGGTCGGCGAGGCTCCTGACCCCCGAGCCGGCATCGTAGCGTCGGGCCGAATGGCGATGACGCTGGTTGCGGTGCTCGTAGCCGGTCGACAGGCGCACGATCTCGGTCCGACGCTCCGGCCCGCCGCTGGTGCCGAATGAGACGCGCAGCGGAAACCGTTCTTCGCTGAAGGCTTCGATGGCCATTTCCTACAACCCCCGCCGGCCACGGCTCGCGGCGCGCGCAAGCATCGCCTGGATCTGCGCCTCCGAGCGCTTGAAGCTGGTCGCGTCCGGGGTCGTCACATTGAAGACGATCGACGGTCCTGCGCCCGCCGCCGGTGTTGCGACGCCCAGGGTCCCGTCGGCGCCGCGCTTCAGCGGCAGGATCGCCTCCGCCCCCGCCTCGCCCATCAGGCCGAGCTTGCCACCGGTCGGAAAATAGCTTGGCGCCGCGACGACGCCGCCCTTGGCAAAGGGCAGAATGCCCGTCGGGGTTGAAGCCGTCAGGGCACCGGTCAATCCGCCAACCGCCTTGCCGATGAAGCTCGACGCGATGTTGGTCAGCGGCCGCAGCGCTGCGTCGAGTGCGATGGTGGAAATGCGCTGCCCGAGCTGGCGCAGCACGCTGTCGAAGGATCGGCCGCCGGCAACGGCACCCTTCAGCGCGGAGGTGATCGCCGAGCCGAAGGCGTTCGCCCTTTGAGTCAGATCGCCCATCGCCCGCTCGAAGCCGCTTGTGTCCGCCACGATCGCGACGTTCAACGTCTCGTCCGGTTCCATCCGTTCACCTCTGTGCTTGTGATGTGCCCCAGTCGGGGAAGCGCCGCATCAGCGCGGCCAGATCGGCCCGTTGCGGGGGTATCGCGCCGCCGGTCGCGGTCAGGGGCGCCAGCGCGGCGGCCAGCTCGCGCGGCGTCATCACCCAGAAGGATTGGGGCGAAAGCCGCAGCAGCCCGAGCCCTGCCTCCATCGCTTCCTGCCAAGGGAAAGCCGTGCCGGAGGCCCCTTGCGCTACCGGCACGGCGCTCAAGGGTTTGCGGGTGCCTCGCTCGCCTCCTCCGGCTGTCCGAAAGCGGCCGAAAGCAGCGCCGCCGCCACGGTCGCCGCCCCGGCGACCCCGCCATCGACTTGCATCGCGGCGACGTCGGCTTCGCTGGCATCCGTCCCGGCCCCGCGCAATCCGGCGGCGAGAATGCGCATCAGGTCGCGCGCCGAGAGCCGCCCGCCGCCGAAGCGTTCGGCGAGCGCCGCCAGATTGTCCGAGGCAAAGGCGTCTTCGAGTTCGGCGAGCGCGCCGAGGGTCAGACAGAGCGTGCGCTCACGCCCATCGATGATTGCGGAAACTTCGCCGCGCCGCCGATTGACCGCCATCCTCACAGCACCGCGAAGGTCAGCGCGCCGGCCGATTCCAGCGTTGCCTCGAAGGTGACCTCGCCATTGTGCTCGCCGGCATATTCGAGCGCCGTCACCTGGAACGGCCCGGTGATCGTGCCGAAATCCGGAATGACCGCCTGAAACGGCGCGACGCGGCCGTCGAAGAAGATCTGCCTGAGCGCGGCGTCCGAGGCGGCATCCTTGAAGATGCCCGCCCCGGACAGCGCTGCGCGCTGCACCCCGGCTCCGCCGAGCAGCTCGCGCCATCGCCCGGCGCTTTCGGTGTCGGTGATGTCGACGCTTTCGGCGTTGAACGCGATCCGCCGCGTTCGAAGCCCCGCTACCGTCGTGAAGCTGCCGTCGCCATTGTCGTCGACCTTGAGAAGCAGGTCCTTGCCTTTCTGGGCGGCCATGTCGCGTTGTCCTTTCCCGCGCGGCCGGCGAGCCGGCCAACAAAAAAGGCGGCCCCGAAGGACCGCCCATGATTTGATTTCATCGATGTCGACGCGGCGCTCGCCGCTATCTCGGATAGGCCCCCGCGATCAGGCCAGCGGTTCGGTCACAGCCCGGAACCGCAGGATGCCGTGGTAAGTCGGCGCGTCCGGCTCCTGCCGCGCCTCGGCGAACTGGAGCTGGAGGTTGACCAGATGGTGCCCTTCCAGCGGCAGGGTCGCGTCGTTCAGCTTGCTGGCAACCTTGTCCATGATTTCATAAGTCTCGCGCTTGCCGCCGCCCTTCGCCCACACGTGCAGGGTCAGGATATGCTCCGCCCCATCCTCGGTCCCTGTGGACCAATCGACGACCGCCGTTCGGCCGAACGTCAGATAGGGAAAACTCGCTCGTTCCGGACGGCGGTCGAACACTTTCGGCCCGCCGAGCAGGGTCGTCAGGGCCTGGTCTGAGGTCAGTGTCTGGAAGATCGTCGTCTGTAATTCAGCGCTGGGATGTGCCATGGCCAGAAATCCTCGCTCACGTTTTCTGACAGGTTGATATATGGAGTGTAGCACCTTCCTGTCAGGGGCGCTCGTGACCGTTTGGTTTAAATTTTCGTAACCTCGTCGTGAGTCGTTAACGGGGCTTCTGCGTCGCCGTTCCCGCCTTGTAGCGTTCTGCCGGACACTTCGGCGTGTAGCATCGACCATGCCTCGGGAATGTTAAGGATTCGCGATGTTGAAGGCAGAGATTGAATCCTCGCTTCTCCACCCGTACGCCGCACCTTGCCCAGCGCCGCGCCAATCACGCGATGGGCGGCCGCGCCGAGACGAAGGCGCTTGAGCCGCGCTTCGATACGCATCAGCGTTCCTCCGCGCAGCGGCACACCAGAAACCGCCCGGTCTCGTCCGGATCATGCACCGAAAGGATAGCGAGGCGGCGCGTGCCCAGGCGAAACGCGCGACCGCGCTCGACGTCGGTCGTCCAGCGGCAGATCACCCGATGGGTCACCACCACCTCATGCTGATCGAAGCGCTCGCGAGCGACCACCGAGACCGGCTCGACATGCACCGAGAGCTCGCGAAGCTCCCGCCATGTGGTCGACGCGCCGCCGGCGCCATCCGGCGTAAGATCGGCGGTTTCCAGAACTGCGCGTTTGCGCAGCAGCGCCGGGTCGAGAAACAGCGGCGCCATCAGATTCGGACCCTGCGATAGGGGGCGAGTAGCGAGCGGGCCAGCGGAGGAAGGACGGCCGGCTGTTGGGAAGGATCGACAGCGGCCCGCAACTCATACGACGCCGCCACGATGGTTCGCAGCGCCAGAAGCAGGTTCTCCGGAACCATGCCGACCGCGAACCCCGCCTCGAACTCGACCTCCACGCCGTTCGCCGCCGCCATCCTCACTGCTGGCGACAGCCGGATCGCCTCGATGGTTTCGCGGGCGGCGCGGATCAGATTCGCGATCAGCCCGTCCTCGTCCGCACGGTCGATCCTGGCCCAGATCTTGATATCGGCGGCCGTCATCGGCTCGACGCCACCGCCAAGGTCGATCATCGTCATCATCGTCTCCGGAAAAGGAAACGGCCGGGCAAGAGTTCTGCCCGGCCGGTGCTGTCAGGGGAAGCTCAGAGCGAGAAGTCGAGGAACTTGGCGGCGTCGAAGTCCTGGACGCCGCCGCCGACGCGCTTGGTCGTATAGAAGAGGACGTAGGGCTTGGCCGAGTAAGGATCGCGCAGCACCCGCACACCCTGCCGGTCCACGACGAGGTAGAACCGGCCGAAATCACCGAAAGCGATCGCCTTCGCGCCCATCGCGATGTCGGGCATGTCTTCCGCCTCGACCATCGGAAAGCCCATCAACGTTGCCCGTGCGCCGGCGCCGGTCGGCGGTTGCCACAGATAGGTGCCGTCAGCGTCCTTCAACTTGCGCACGGCCGCCTGCGTGCGCCGGTTCATGACGAAGCTGGCGTTCTGCCGATAGCCGGCCTTCAGCGCATAGACGAGATCGAGCACTGCGTCCGCCGCGCCGCTGGCCGCGAAACCGCCGGCAGCGCCGGTGGCGACGGTGCCGATCGAACCCCACGCCCAGGCGCTTTCTGCTACCGTTGGATAGGTCATGAAGCCCTTCGGCTTGGCTATGCCGTCGCCATTGACGAAAGCGGTGCCCTCCTGGGCCGCGAAGGCCTGTTCGACCTCCTCGCCGATCCACCGGTCGATATCGACCGCCGCGTCATCGAGCAGCGCGTTCGTCGCCGCCGGCATGGCGTAGAGTTCCATGGTCGGAAAGGTGAGTTCGGCGAGCTGCGGCGCCGTCGTCTGCGGCCGGGCGTCGGATTCGCCCACCCAGCCGGTCTGCGCCCCGGAGATCGCGAAGGGCTTCTTCAGGACCGCGGCGGAGACCGTGCGCACCGTGGCGATGGAGCGGATCGGCGAGATCGCCGCGAGGCGCCGGCCGATCTCGGTTTCCGTCTCGTCGGGCACCAGGAAGCCGCCGTCGGCTCCGGTCAGGCTCGACATCGCCTTTTCCTCGATCCGGCGCATGCCCTGTTCGTCACCGGCGCGGACATAGCGCTCGAAGGCCTGCTTATGCTCGCTCGGACCGGCGTTCTGCCGGCGCTCCAAACCTCCGAGCGCCGGGCGGGTCTCCTTCAGCACCAACCGCTCGAAGCGCCGCTCCTGCTCTTCGAGCGCCTTGTTGATGCGGTCGACCTTTTCCTCGGTGATGACGTCGGCGCTCATGCGCTTCTCGATATCGCCGAGGCGTTCGTCATTGGCTTCCCGGAAGCTCTCGAAGGCCTCCATGAAGTCATGGAAAGCCGAACCCGCCTCGGGGCCGTGCGCCTTCGTCTCCGGCGCGGCGTTGGAAATGTCGCTCATGCGGTTCTCCGTTCTGCTTGGGATGGATGGTCAGCGGACTGTCGCGTCGCGATCGGCGCTCAGGCGGCCACAGCCCGCCGTTTCCGGCCGGGCCAGATCGACCCGGCCATGAGCCGTGCGCGTTCCTGCATCGGAAAGGTCACCAGAGAGATCTCCCACAGGTCGATGGTGACGAGGCGTCGGCGGATCGGTCCGACCGCCCGCCGCGCGAGCTTGGTCTTGAAGCCGATCGACAGCCCGTCCAGCGCCCCGGCGGCGATCAGTTCGGCCGCCTCGTGACCGGCTTGCGTGCGAAGCGCGAGCCGGCCTTCGACATAGAGCCCCGTCCGGTCTTCCCGGATCAGTGCCCAGGTTCCGACGGGGCGGCCGGGATCGTGCTGCCAGAGCATGCGAATGCCCGACACGCCCCGCGTCACGACGGATCCGGTAAACGCGCCGGGCTCGATGACGTCGCCCGCAAGATCCGCGTCCCCGAAGATCGCGGCGTAGCCCCGCAGACGACCGGAAGCGTCGGGTCCGACGAGTTCGGTCGACGCCTGTTCGTAGGTCATCGGTCCCTCCATGGCGCCTTGTCCCGGACGCTGAACAGCCGTTCCGCGAAGCGCGCGAGAATGCCGAGCGCCCACCAGGCGCAAAGGCTGGCCGAGGCCGACCCCATCAGCACCAGCTCCGTCGAGCTCAGGGTCTCGTCGAGACCCAGATGCTCGGCCAGCATCAGCCCGGCTGGCGGGCCGAAGACGACGCCGGTGACAATCCCTATGAGAAATCGCGACGCCGCCTCGCGCCGTCCGTGCGGCAATAGATAGGCGACCGAAATGGCCGACCCCGCGACGGCGCCTGCGATCTTGGCGACCCACAGCGCCAGGGCCGACAGCGGCTCGGCGCTCATCGTGGCCACCTGGCGCCGGCAGCGCCGCCACGAGGCTTCACGTTAACAATCGCATGGGTCGTTTGCATCGTTCTGTCGTCCTGAAATCTTGTTGGCGAAACAGGCCTTTGGAGCGGAACTGATCGGTTGCCGCTCTTTTTTGGCCTCGATTTCGGCGTTACTCCTCTGCCCCGTACCCAACGGCCACGCGCTTTTCCGAACGCGTCAGGAAGTCCGCCGCGCCGACCCGCGCCAGAGCGCCTCTCGTTCGGCGCTTAGGCCGTCCACCTGGTCGAGATCGACGCCGAGCCTAAGCTCGGGCGCCGCGAAATGGCCGCCGAGCCAGTCGCCGATCGCTCCGCTCAACCGGGTTATCAAGGGCAGCACGGTCAGCCGGAAAAAGGCGCGGTTCGCCTCGGCGTAGTTCGCGTAGGTCAGGTCGCCCGGTATGCCGAGCAGCATCGGCGGCACGCCGAAGGCCAGCACGATGTCGCGCGCCGCGCCGTTGCGGGCCTCGATGAAGTCCATGTCCTTCGGCGACAGCGCCATCGCCTTCCAGTCCAGCCCGCCTTCGAGCAGCATCGGCCGACCAGCGCGCGCCGATCCGGCATAGCCGCTTTCGAGCTCAGCCTTGAGGCGGTCGAATTGCTCCGGCGCGAGATTGCCGCCGTCGGTGGGCTGGTAGACCAGTGCCCCGGACGGACGGGCGGAATTATCCAGCAGCGCCTTGTTCCAGCGCGAGGCGGCGTTGTGCAGGTCGAGCGCCGTTTGCGCGGCGGCTAGCGGCGAATAGCCGGCCATCTCCGCCAGCGGATGGAACAGGCGCACATGCAGGAGCGCGCTTGGCCGGCCGTCGCTGCCTTCGGCGGCGATGCGGCGGACCGAATGGCCGGCCCTGTACTCGTAGCCATCCGGCCATCCGTCGCGCCCTTCGATGATCCGGACCCGATCCGGACGCAGCGAATACAGTGCTTTGATCTCACTTTCGAAGTTTGCCACCTCGAGATAGGCGTTGCCCGACAGGAGCAGATGGCCGCACAACGTCTCGATGAGGCTCGGCCCATCCGTCGCGGTGTTCGGCCTGCGCAGCAGATCGAGGATCGGATGCCGGACGACCTCATTCGCACCGTCGTAAAGAACAAAGGGAATGGCCGCCGCGGTCTCCGCGATCAGTCGCACCGAACGGTAGACGATCGGGTTTTGCATGAAACCGAGCCGCGCCAGCGCCTCGTAGGATCGTTCGCTCCAGGCGCCGGGATCGGCCGCGCCCGAGAACACCAGCGTGCCGCCGGCATAGCCCGCAGCCTTGCTTTCGCGTCCCGCGGCATTCGCACCGACGGGCGCGCGCGTCTCAGCGCCGCCGAGCCAACCGGCGATCGTCGTCATCAGTCCCATCGATGTCTCCAGGTTATCGTCTTCGGCGCCGCCCGGCTTAAAAGCCACGAACCCGTGGTTCCCGCGCCGGTCCCATCAAAGCCGTCACGGCCCAAACCAGTGCGTCGAGCCGGTCGGGTGACCGGCCGCCCGTCAGCCCATCGGGACCGAAATCGGCCATTTCATCCTCGAGCTCGGGAAACCGTCCCGCATGGCGCACGTGGCCCTGTTCGTAAAGCGCCGCCACTGGCTCCGCCCGCACCCATTTGCCGCGGCTTGCCCGCACGGCGCGGAACGGCACTTGCGGTGCGCAGGTCCGGATCACCGCCTCGACCATATCCCCGCCCTGGTTGACTTCCGCGATGATGCGGTCGGCCGCCAGCCGCTCGTAAAGCGCCACCGCCGTCCCTGCCCACTCATGCGGTTTGGCCCCTTGGCGCGAGGCATCCGCAAGGACGTAGACGATGCCGTCGGCGGCACACCCGGCCGCCACGATGCCGCAGGCATCGGAGCGCGCCGTCGCCGTCGCCGGCGGATCGATCGCCACCACGATGCGTCGCAAATCCGGCGCGGCCCTCACACGCGCGCGCTCGATCGCTTGTAGATCGAACAGCGCGTCCTCCCGCGCTTCGATCATCAGACCTTCCAGTTCCTGTCGCCCGAGCCGGGAGCCGCCATAACGGGCATCCATCGCGGCCAAAAAGCCAGGCGCGAGATTGCGGGCGTTCTCCGCCGTTCGCATGTGGCTCGTCACCGTCGCCGGATCGGCGATCAGCCGCTTCAAGAGCGGGATCGGCCGCGGCGTCGTCGTGAACAGCGCCCGGGGTTGCTCGCCAAGTCGCAATCCGAACTGCAAATTGTCGAAACAGGCCTCGCCATGGACCCATTTGGCGAATTCATCGCCCCAGGCCGCATCGAATTGGTAGCCACGCAGCGCGTCCCGATCCTCCGACGAAAAGATCTGGGCGATCGCACCGTTCGCAAACACCACCCGGCGGCGGCTCACCTCGAAAACCGGCCGCGGTCCTGTCGAGACGGCCATTAGCCCGCTTTCGCCGTCGACCATCACCTCGCGCGCATCACCGAGCGTTTCGGCGATCAGTGCGATCCGGCCATGCGGCCGGGTGGCGAATAGCCCATCGCCCGCCGCCATCGCCCGCATCCATTCCGCACCAGCTCGGGTCTTGCCGGATCCCCGGCCGCCGATCAGCAGCCATTGCCGCCACGCGCCGGGCGGCGGCAATTGAGCTGGCCTTGCATAGGACGGCCACATCGGCATCGCCGCCCGAAGCGCGGATGCCGGAGTTTGCTCAAGGGTATCGCCGGTCTGGTCCCAGAATTCGGTGTCCGACAAAGGTCGGGCGTCCTTTTGTCCGCCCTCTATCTTCCCTTCCCGCTCCGCAGCGTCCGTCATCAGGCCCCTGCCGGCACGCCGGCCGGTTCATCGGTGCCCCGCTTCTCCGGCGTTGGGGCCGCCCCGTCGCTCGGCGGCGTCGCGGCGTCGCCGGCGAACGCGCCCGTAGCGGTGTCGAACAGCGCCGGTCCAGCCCGCCGCCGCGCATCGAGGCTGCGCAGCCGGTTCAACAACTCCTCGCGAAGCCGCGCCGTCTCGGCCTCGTCCTCGTCACCGCCTTGGGCGGCGAGCATTTCGAGCCGTCGCAGTTCCAGAAGCTTTTCCAATGTGCGGGTCATCAGGACGAGGAGGTCGATGCGCTCCTTGGCCGCCACGAATTCTCGCGTCCTGTCTGTCCCTGCGCCGGCTGCCACCCTCGGCCGCCCTACTGCGGACCGGCCAGGCGTCGCTTTGACCGGTTTATATTCCTTTATCGCGATTTCGAAGACGTCGATCTCACGCGTCAGGAGAGCCAAGAGCCGATCCGATGGCAGCTTCACCATGTTCCGCTTCCCTCTCATCTACCGGGATATTCGGCAGGATATCAAGGATACCCCACAGAAAAGGCGGCTGGGGTGAAGACCCCGCCGCCCGCAATTTCTCGACTGTATGTGAAAGCTAGCAAACCACCGTGACGGTGTCAAGGAATATTTTCATATTTCCGATCGAACCTGTTCAAGCCGCATCGTCCATCGGGTTCGTCCCGGGCCATTCCGCCACGTACTCTTCGTAGTCCTCCAGTTCGATCCCCACTTCGCTGACCGTACGGTCGCGCACCGATATGCCGGCTTCATGCACGGTCTCTCGATCGCCGGATAACAGATGATGCCACCAGTAGAGATCGCGCCCCTCGCCCACCAGGCGATAGGCGCAGGTCGGAGGCAGCCAGGTCAGCTCACGCACCTTTTCCACATCGAGCGCGACGCAATCGGGCACGGTGGCTTGCCGGTTCTCATAATCGCGGCACCGGCATGCGTGTCCGTCGAGCAGCTGACAACTCACATTCGTCCACGCGATCTCGCCGGTATCCCAGTCTTCCAGCTTGTTCAGGCAGCAGCGTCCGCAGCCGTCGCACAGCGATTCCCACTCCTGCGAGCTCATCGCCTCAAGCGGTTTCTCACGCCAAAAAGGCTTGTTGCCGAAATCACGCATGGGCGAAATGTCTGACCTTTCTCGCGACTTTTTCATGTGGCCTAGGTATATGGGAATGACAGGGTTTTCTAAAGGGACGTTGGTAACCGGGGTTCGCGGGCGGCACGCTTTGTCGTCGCTGCGACGGGCCGCTGGCCCCCGCCAACAGTGACAGGTTGAAGTTGCAGAACTCCTCGAACAGAACTCCCCGGCGCCGGCAGCCGTCGCGATTGATCGAGATCGATGCCTGGATCGACTCCAGCCTGTGGCGATTTTTCCGCGCCTTCGCCGCGTGGTGGGAAAACGTCACAATCGTCTCACGCAAGTTCCGGGCGCGCGGCTTCAACCGGTTCGTTTTCGAGGTCGCCGGAGAAGGAATGACCCTCGGCCTGGCGGGTTTCGTCCTGCTTTTGGCGCTCGCGCAACCGGCGATGAAGGTCACCGCCAAGGGACTGCCGCAAGAAACCGACTTCTCGGTGCTGTTCCTGGATCGTCACGGGGATGAGATCGGGCGACGCGGCGTGCTTAGGTCAGCGGAGGTGCCGATCGATGAATTGCCCGATTCGTTCGTCAAGGCGGTGCTAGCGACCGAAGATCGGCGATTCTTTGAGCATTGGGGAATCGACCTGTTCGGTCTCGGTCGGGCTCTGTCGGAAAACGCACGCGCCGGCGGCGTTGTGCAGGGCGGCTCCACCCTCACCCAGCAATTGGCCAAGAACCTGTTCCTGTCGAATGAGCGGACCCTGGATCGCAAGATCAAGGAGGCGTTCATCTCCCTCTGGCTGGAATCCCACCTGACCAAACGCGAAATTCTCGCGATGTATCTCGACCGCGCCTATATGGGCGGCGGCAGCTTCGGCGCGGCCGCGGCAGCCGAATTCTATTTCGACAAGAACATCCGCGACGTCTCGATGGCCGAGGCCGCGATGCTTGCGGGTCTCTTCAAGGCTCCCGCCAAATACGCTCCTCACATCAATCTGCCGGCGGCCCGCGCTCGTGCGAACGAGGTGCTGACCAATATGGTCCAGGCCAACTTTGTCACCGAGGGTCAGGTCGTGGCCGCTCGTCGGCAACCAGCCATCTCCGTTGACCGTTCGGTGACGCAGTCGCCCGACTACTTCCTCGATTATGCCTTCGAGGAGGTCCAGCAGATCGCCCGTGACAGCGGCCTGAAGCAGCGCAATTTTATCGCCCGCGCCACGATCGACCTGAGGCTTCAGCAACTCGCGGACGAGGCAGTCGAATACCACCTGCGGCAGTTCGGCACGAAATACGCCGTCGAGGAAGCCGCGATGGTGGTGCTTGGTGACGATGGCGGCGTGCGCGCCGTGGTCGGCGGAAGAGACTACGGAATCTCGCAGTTCAACCGCGCGACGAGGGCGCTGCGGCAGCCGGGTTCCTCGTTCAAGGCTTTCATCTATGCCGCGGCGATGCAGGCCGGAATGAAGCCGGAAGATACTATCGTCGACAGCCCCGTCACCATCGGCAATTGGTCACCGCAAAACTACGGCCGGTCGTTTGCCGGCCGGGTGACGCTGGCCAATGCACTCGCGCGCTCACTGAACGTGCCGGCCGTCAAGCTCAGCCAGAAAGTCGGCATGGACGCCGTGACCGCCACAGCGAAGGCGATGGGTGTGGAATCCCCTCTGCGTGGCGACAAGACGATGGCGCTCGGGACGAGCGAAGTGACGGTCCTCGACCAGGCCACAGCCTACGGTGTCTTCGTCAATGGCGGCATGGAGACCCGACGTCACGCGATCACGCAGCTTTCGGATGCGTCGGGGAAGACGCTCTGGGACGTGCGGAATGATCTGCCGCCGCGTCGCCGTGTGCTCAGCGAGGAAGCAACCAAGTCGATGAACGAAATGCTGGTCGGCGTCACCGAGCGCGGCACGGCGAGGCGGGCACAGCTTTCGATGACCCGTGTGGGCGGCAAGACCGGTACGACGCAGAGTTATCGGGACGGCTGGTTCGTCGGCTACACCGGTAATTTCAGTGCTGCCGTCTGGTTCGGCAACGACAGCTTCAAGCCGACCAACAATTTGACGGGCGGCTCGCTACCCGCAATGACTTGGCAACGCTTCATGGAGGCGGCCCACCAGAATATCGAATTGAAGCCAATCCCGTTCATCGACAACCCCTTCCCGGACGAAAAGCGCGAGGTTGCCGCGGCCGATGGCGACGCGCCCGCTGCCCGCGGCCCACAGACGCTCAGGAAAGCCGCGGAGGATGTCCTGGCCGACATTGCCGAGCGACTCGAAACCTTGCCGCCGCTTGAGCCCGATCAACTGGCAGCGGCGCGATCGGCGGCCGATGCGGCCCCGGCGCGGCAATAAGCTTCCAGGAGCTTCAGACCTCGCGCCGAATGAGGAAAAGTGGGAACCGGTTTTCCGCCCGCATTCTGCGCTCACTGACTGGAATTGATCGCCTTCATGAAATCGGATCGACTCGGTCCTGTTTCATCGTGATCTATCGGACCGGATAATTGGCTTATGCGTTACACCCTCCTCGTCCTGATTGCCCTGGCCATCGCGCTCGGCCTCGGTGGCTGGTCGGCGAACTGGGCGTTGGATGAATCGGCGGAGATCGGCACCGTGACGGTAGGCCCTTGGGCGGCCAATCCATTTGCCGGCTCTCCCGACGCCGACCCCTATTCCAAGGCGCGTTTGGCGCGGGTAGGCAATCTGACGCTTGGCATTGGCGAAGGCATCTTGTTCACCGCTGACCGAGACGGTGCGGATCGACCGCTGCGCCGCCAATGCCAATATAGGATTGCCGGACAAACTCCGCCCACCCGGATCTGGACACTCTCCCCGTATACGCCGGAGGGCCGGCTGATCCAGCCCGGCACCGGCAGGGCTGGCTGGCTGACCTCGCACAATCTCATGCGGGCCGAGGACAATTCCTTCATGGTCGCGATCGGCCCTATGGCCAGAGCCGGCAACTGGCTCGCCACGTCCGGTCAAGGGCCGCTCGTCCTTGCACTGGCGCTGTATGACACTCCCGCCAGCGCATCCAGCGGCGTCGACAGTCTTTCCTTGCCCGATATCGAATTGGAGACCTGCTTCGATGGGTAAGCCGCTTCTTGCCGTCGCGATCGGCCTGGTGGGCGCGGTTATCGTCCACATTGCCGTGATTTTCGCCATGCCGCACGTCGCGGGAAACAATGCGTGGGCACGTTTCTCCAACCTTGGGCAAATTTACGATATCGTCAGCGTCGAACCCTTGCGCAGCGCCGGATCGGACGTGATCGCGCCGATGCTGGGGTCGGACCGGCAGGATTTCGCCTTTGTCGACCCCGCATTCGTCACCGCGAGTTGCCGCTTCTCGGTCGCGAAAGGACCCGTTCGCATCCTTGCCAACTATGACGAGAGCCCCTTCTGGTCGGCCTCGATCTACGACCGGCGCGGCGACAATCTCTACAGCATCAACGACCGGTCGGCCGTTGACGGCATGTTCAATCTTCTCGTCGGAAGCAAGGAACAGATCGTCGAGTTCAATGCCGATCTTGGCCCGGACACCGAGGAGACCACGATCCCGGTGGAACTCGACCTGAGCGAAGGCTACATGACCATTCGCGTCCTGGTCGATGAGGAAAGCAAACGCCCCTCTGCCAGAGCCTTCGTCAATTCACTGCGATGTGAGCCAATCGAACCGGCGGTGGCGAGCCGCCCGGACAATCGCGACAGCTGACCCCGACCGCCCTCCTCAAGCGATCGTCATGCCGATCGCTTCTTATCACGGTCTCGTGACGTGCCGGTCGAAGCGATGTCTTGCCGCGTCGAGCGATTCACGACGAATACAGGGCAAAAGGATGATCTCGCCCTTTGATTCACGCGAGCGGATTTCGTTTCGCCGGCGTGCCGGGGCCGGGCCACGGGGCACAAATTTCAGAACGACTGTCACGGTCCGCTTCCCTTCTGGCTGGCCGACTTGATCGGCACCGGCGCGTTGCTCGCCGGCCTCCTTGCGAGAGCAGACCCCAGGAGGGTTAACAGCTTGCTAAGAAATCTTGCGTAATTCTTCGCGGCGAGGAAACCA
The DNA here is from genome assembly GCF_036016755.1 of Aurantimonas sp. A3-2-R12. Classification (NCBI taxonomy): domain Bacteria; kingdom Pseudomonadati; phylum Pseudomonadota; class Alphaproteobacteria; order Hyphomicrobiales; family Aurantimonadaceae; genus Aurantimonas; species Aurantimonas sp. A3-2-R12. Next base: position 45,041 of record NZ_JAYXIH010000030.1, read on the forward strand.
TTGATCAACCATCCAGGAGTCCCATGAAGGACGTCGTGCCGAGCATTTTTCGATCACTCGAAAAGGAGGCCGGCCAAGGCGGTTTCGACACGATCGTGGCTGCCGCCGTCGCAAGCTTTGCCGCCCATCGCAATCCGAGCGAGCGGCAGGCGCACGAATTCGGTCGGCTCGTCGCCCCGGCCTGGGACAAGATCGGTACCAAGACGAAACGCGCCCTCGCGGCAGCACTCTCCCAGTCCCCGCGGGTTCCGCGATGCATCGTCGAAAAACTCATCGCCGCCCCCATCGTCACTGCGGCGCCATTCCTCTTGGCGAGCCCCTGCCTGACGGCTGACGATATCGAGACGCTCGCCAAAAGGTCCAGCCCGAAGCTGCAACGTATCCTGGACCGTCGGCGAGCGGCCGAACAAGCGACGCTCTCACAGCTTGCCGAGGCAGCAGTCCCGGCCGCCGTGCCTGCTCGCACGATCGCCCCCTTGGGCGCGGCGAAAAAGAAAGCGGCAGACGTCGTCGCCGCCGACGAGAACGTCGCGCCCAAATCGCACACGGGCGAGCCAGCGAATGTCAGCGCGGCGCGCGCCACCCTGCTTCGCTTGGCTGAACCCGGAAAGCATCTCGCCAAGCCCGGGGCCAGCGCCCCGACAACGGTCGGCGGCGTCGTCGAAATGGGACGGTCCGGATGCAAGCAATTGGCCTATGACGGTCTCGCGCACATGCTGACACTCACGGCGTCTCGCATGCAGGAGATCATCGACGATCCGACCGGCGAGATCCTCGCTGCGGCTTTGAAGGCGATCAGCGTGGGTCCCGCTGACGCCTTGACGATCATCATGCTGCTGAAACCGCGGATCGGCCTGGACATTGCCGCCTTCACCGCGATGAAGTCCGCCTATCGAGACCTCGACGTCGATGCGTGTCGCGGCCGCTTCGGACTTTCCTCCGCGCCCCCCGCACGCAAGCCGGCCACCCACCAGCGCCAATACACGGACCTTGAACCGAGAATTGAAGCCTCGGCCCCTCGCCCCGCCTTCGGCCGGCGTCGCGTGCTACCGTCCAGAACCGAGCAACTCGGCACCAAACGCTGACGCCTGACGACTGACGATCTTCCCGCCGTGATTCCGCGCTGGCCATTTGCCGTCAGCGACAGGCACGCCCGTCGATACGGGTCAGCCTTCGACGATCTGGAGAAAGGTCGGCGCGTCGTCCGTTTCGATTTCGACCACCCAGAAATCCGGGTCGAATCTGGCCTCACGCGCAAAACGCGCTTCAAGCGCGGCCTCGTCATCGACCGGTTCCGGCATGAATTGCCGCAGGCCGCTGTCGTCGTTGAGGCTTTGAACCGCCGGCCCGAAAAGCTGGATCTCCCCGGCGCGATTCCGCGTCACCACGTAGATCGCGCCGGCCGAATCGGCCCCCTTACGAGCCACGACGGCAAATCCGCCAGCGGCGAACAGGCGGCGGACGAGTTGCGCCACAAAGAGTTCGCTGGTTATGCGCATCGCTACGGCACGGACCTCAATCGACTGCGCCAATCTCGATCAGACGCTCGAGAATCCGAGCATCCGGCGAGCCGGTAATCTCCAGCCCCTCCAGGGCCTCGAAGGTACGGATGGCGGCCCGCGTCCGCTCACCGGGAATTCCGTCAGACGAGAGTTCGGCGACCTGTGCCGCCGTCAGGCCGGCCTGGATACGGCGCACGAGTTCGTCCTGGTCGAGCGCGGCAAGTCCGGATTCAGCCAATCCCTCTGGAATTTCCGCTGAACCGTCGGCCATGCCGGAGCTGCCGCCCATCCGTTCGTCGAGGCTGGCGAATTCGTCCGGTCGCCGCGAGGGGTTGGGCGCATCCGCCGAAGCCTGTCTGATCTGCGCGAGCAGCAGCGGCGTTGCCGCCCCGTCGGCTGTCAGCCCATGCGCCTTCTGAAAGTCGCGGATCGCGGCTTCCGTCGCGGGGCCAGGCTTTCCGTCGACGGGCGCACGGTAGTGACCGATTGCAGTAAGTCCGGCCTGAACCTCCCGAACGAGCGGAACCGGCATCAATCCGTGCGTGTTCGCCAGGCGCGGGCGCTCTATACCCTCGGCCCCGCCCCGCGTGGCCAGGATCGGGCTGGGGTGCGGCCCAGCCTGGCCATAGATCGCATTGCCGGCCATTCCTGCGAACAACACGCCGAAGGCCGTCAGCCCGGCAGATAACGCCGGACGCCGCCAGACGCCGGCAGCCGCCGCCATCACGCCGCGTTTTCCGAACGACAGAAGTCGACCGCCGAAGCTAGGCCGTGCGCCGCGTCGCGGGGGTTTTCGGTTGGGGTGTCGTTTTTGTACGGGCATCACTGAGTGCTACAATATTTTCCTTGAGAGACTGTGACTTGTCTGTTCGTCGAGTGCAGTCGGTCGGCAGCCGCACGGTCACCATCGTGCCGATCCCTGGCTGACTGCGAATGGTCATGGCGCCACCATGCAATTCCGCCAAGCCTTTCACCAGGGAAAGCCCGAGCCCCGTGCCTTGATAGCGACGCGCTGGCCCGGAAGACAGCTGGGTAAAGGGTCGGCCTAGCCGCTCTATATCCGCTTCGGCGATCCCGATGCCGGTATCGCTCACCGAAAGCTCGATCGCTCCGGCATCGATCTGGCTTTCGAGCGTGATAACGCCCGAATCCGTGAACTTCACCGCGTTCGACAAGAGGTTCAGAAGTATTTGGTGACAGGCACGCTGGTCGGCGATGATCGTCTCGCCCTGGCAGCTGGAACGCACGTCCAGTCGCAGGCCCTTGCGTCGTACTTCCTCGCGCACGACGCCGGCGGCGGTGATGACCGCTTCGTCCATTGAAAACGGCTCGGGCGTCAGCTCGTATCGACCGGCCTCGATCTTGGAGACGTCGAGCAGTGAGTTCACGACCGACAGCAGATGCTGGCCCGATTGGCGGATGAGGCCGACATATTCCTTCTGCCGTTCGCTCTCGAACCCGCCGAAGAATTCTTGATCCAGAATATCGGAGAAACCGATAATGGCGTTGAGGGGGGTGCGGAGCTCGTGGCTGACGGCTGCCAGGAACTGGCTCTTGGCGGCAGATGATTGGTGCGCGGCATCGAGCGCCACCTGCAGCCCCTGTGCCACCTTGCCTTCTTCGACGGCGAGCGTCATGGCGATGTGGACCAGAGCCGCCCGATCATCGGCCGCCGTGGCGACTAGGAACCGCATGACGGCCGGGACATATTGTCCGTCCGGGCGGCGAAGCCGCCCTTCGACGCGAGAGCCGCGGCCGTCCGTCTTGGCGTCGGCCATCGCCTTCAAAAAGGCGATACGATCGGCCACCAGCACGCTGTCGAGGAGCCGCAGCCCCTCGATACTCCCGCCATTTTCCGAAAACAGCGTACGCGCGCCCTTCGAGGCAAAGACGATCCTTCCCTCGACGTCGAGGCTCACCATCGCCGCGCCGAATAGCTCGGCGGCATCGGCCATCGGATGAACCGATGTCCCCGCCGGATGTCCCTCCTGTGCAGGGCGCTTCGCGCTCCTGCGGGCCACTGTCGCGACATAGGCGAGTAACAGCACGGCCGACGCGAGGTCCGCAGGCTGGATCGTCGATGCGCTCTCCGCAAGCATCACCGCCGAGCCGGCAACGGTCGCCGCCGAGCCGGCGAGACCAAGAGCCAGCTTGCGCCGTCCCGCGATAGCCGCCTCCCCCGGCGCGATCGCCAGCACCAGAAGCCAGGCCGCGAGCGGGGCTTCGACCGCGTAGGCGATCAGCCCGAGTGTTATGGAAAGAAGTGTGCCGACGAGCCAGGCCACATGATCCAGCGCGCCGGTTGCCGAGAGATAGGCCGCGGCAGCCAGAGTCAGGCTCGCGATGATCATCGGAGTCGCGGCGGCGAGAGCACCGGCCTGAAGCACGGCGAGCACTGGCGAAGCCATCGCCATGAGGAGACCGGCGACAATGAGCGCACCGATCGCTCGTCCCTGGAGGCGGCGCTCGCTTGGAACAAGGACCTTGGCCGCAACGAGCTCGTCCAACCGTTCGCGAAGCTGCGACATGGCGCCGGCCGGCGCCGCCACTGCCCGACCGTTGTTCGACGCCTCTGTCATACACGCACTCGCATTCGCCTTGCCTCGTGGGTCCACCATTGTGAAAATGCCGGACCCAGTGGCTTGATCGCGATAATGCGGACCACCGTTTAAGGAAGCCATAAACCATGCCGCCGCCGACGCCGCCTGCGGCCAAGATTACCGGGCCAAAGGCAGATTCGGACCTTGATGATTGCCGTTATGGTTAATGCTTCGCGACAGAACCGTCGCCCTCACGCGAAACAGCCGCGATCGTAGGGCGAGCATCCCTCGAAAGAAGCTGTGGACAAGCCGCGGGATCCGCAATCCGTAAAATTTGAATCAAACATGTCTCGCAGTTTCAACGCAGCCTTTGTCCCCCGTCGGCATTATGCCTTCACGAAACGCAATTGACCGGGCCGAGAGATCCAGCCCTCACCGGCAAGCGTCCAGAGGCAATTTGATGATCCGGTTCATTCTGAAATCAGCGTTCTTTCTCGGCATCGTGGCGATGCTTCTTCCGGGCGGCGACCAGGGCGACAATGCCGGCCAAAATCAGGTCGACGTCTTTTCCACTTTTGTCGGCGCCCAGGCGGCGATCGCCGACTTGTCCAACTTTTGCGACCGGGCACCGACGGCGTGCGATGCGGGCGGCAATCTGGCCCGTTTTGCCGGCGAGCGGATCGGGGACGGAATTGCCCTTGCCTATAATTTCGTCGAGGCAGAGCGAGATGGCAGTCCCGCCTCCGGGAATTCGGCGGCGGTTCCGCTCTCACAATATCCGGACGCGATCGTCACTGGCGCGGTCGACCGCGCCCTGTCGCTCGCCTCGTCCCGCGCAACGCAAGCGCGCCAGCCTGTTGCCATGCCACGCCTCGATGAGCCGGCGAATGCGCGGCATGTCTTGCTTCCATCCGCGACGATCCCTGGACATGCCGCCCTGTCGCGTCTGCCGATCCCACGTTCGGCGCCCCGCACCTGACATCGACCTCCCATAGCCTTATATCCAGCGTACCGTCCGACACGAACGCTACCTCGCGCGGAATGAGGAAATGTGGGAACCGGTTTCCCGCTTGCATTTCGCGCTGACTGGCTGGAATCGATCATCGTCATGACATCGGATCGAATCGATCCTATTTCATCGTGGTCGAGGGCCGCTCGGGAGAAAGAATGCCGACGATCGAAGACATCACCGCTGATTTCGAGTTCCTCGACGATTGGGAAGACCGGTACCGCTATCTGATCGAGCTCGGGCGTTCGCTGCCGGCGATGCCGGAGGCTGAACTCAACGAGGCCAACAAGGTTCGCGGCTGCGTCAGTCAGGTCTGGCTGACCACTCAAACCGACGATGCCAGCCCGCCCCGTCTGTCGTTCCTTGGTGAATCCGACGCCCATATCGTTCGCGGTCTTGTCGCCATCGCCCTCGCGCTTTTCTCCGGTCGTACCGCGCCCGAGATTTTGGAGGCCGACGCCGAGGCGACCTTTGCGCGACTGGGATTGCAGGACCATCTGACACCGCAGCGCTCCAACGGCCTCCGTTCGATGGTTGCGCGGATCAAGGACGATGCGCGGCAGGCTCTCGCCGCCGCCTGAGCCTCGCCGCCATTCGTTGCGCCCGGCGCCGGATATTCACCGGCCGCTGATCGTCGGCCGGTAATCCTCCGTTCCCCACTGCCGGATGCGCGAAGAACGGGACGTGGTGCTCCCGGCCATGCCATAATGGCGAGCCAGAACGCCAAGGCCGGCTTTCAGCAGCAGTTTGGCGGAGCGCGCTGGCCAGCGCCGTTCCCGCTCGACGGTTTCCAGTCCCTTCAGGAAGCAGCAGATGTCGACGAGAACGCCCGCGAGTTCCGGCCCGACAGCCTTGATCGCGGCATTGACCCGTTGCCGCGCGTCGATCGCCGAATCCGACAAATCGCCCGCACCGCGCCGGCTCCCCTTCTCGTGGGGCTGGGCATCCCAACGCTGCGTGATCCCGGGCATCAACTGACCGCGCGTGAAATCGGCCCGCAGCCGCTCCCCGGCCAGCGCTTCCGCTTCGGCCAGGAACGGCTCGCCGCCCTTGCCGCGTCGCTGGGCCAGCCGCGCCAAAGGGGACTCGTTTGGATTGTAGCCGGCAAAGGCCGCCATCAGGCGTCTCCCCGCCCACATCCCTGATCGCATGTTTCGAGCGCCGCACGGACCGCGTGTGCCAAGCCTTCCAAGCGCTCGACAGCGGAATCGAATGCCTGATCGTCGCGTCGATCCTCGATGCGGCGAATGGCATAGGCAATCGTCGTGCGGTCGCGTCCGAACCCCTCGGCCATCGCGGACAAGGGAATCTGGAAGGCGACATGGGCCAGATACATGGCGACGTGCCGGGCCTCGCATACGCTGGCGATCGCCCGGCCGGGCCGTTCGATCTCCCGGACGGGGATGGCGAAGAAGGCGCCGGCGATTTCCCTTGCCAGCCGGCAGGTGCGCCAAACCGCCTGGTGATCGATCCCGGTAACGCGGCCTGCCTCGGCTTCCCTCGGCCCCGCATCGCCGCGGGCGACAGGAGGTAGGTGCAACGGTCGGGTGGAAACCCGGTCTGCGGAAAAGGACTGCATCGCGTTTGACCTCCTGTTGGCGGCGACAATCCGTCTATAGGCCACCACTGCCAAAAGGGGAAATAATTCCTATTGCACTCAGCGATGCGCAGAAAAACCCTCTAAATATTAGGGTTAATCGCCCACCCGCCAGCCCAGATTAGAGGATTTTATCCCCGCCCCCACCAATTGCCGGACTCTTTGCGGACTACTCACCGGAGCGTCCGCATGACTAGGCTCAGGACTCATTGATCAGAGCCAGAAGATGACGGCGGCTGCGATGCAGATGGCCGAGAAGAAGGTGTGGGCGCAACGATCGTAGCGGGTGTGAATGCGCCGCC
>NZ_JAYXIH010000031.1:0-51578 GCF_036016755.1 Aurantimonas sp. A3-2-R12
AAATCTGATGAAACAGCCTTTCCCATAGAGCACCTCCTGCTCACAGAGAATCAAACCGAACATCAAATGGGAACCCGTCGATTCAAATTATTCGCCGGATGCTCTAGCCGAAGCTGTTGAGGCTCAGCCGGATTCGCGACACAAAGGTCCAGGTCGTCATCGCCGCGAACACATAGGCGATGGCCGCGAAATATTGCGGAAACAGGCAGAACAGCACGAAGGCCGCGATCGTCTCGGTCGCTTCCGCGAGCCCGGTCGTAAAGAACAGCGACTTCCTGCCCCGTTGCTCCGTGGCAAGCTTGCGCTTCTCGGCCATGATCGCGAAGGCAAGGAAGCTCGCGCCATTGGCGTAGAAGCTCATCAAAAGGACCGCCGCCGCCAGCCCGTTCGCCGCCGGATCGAGGATCGCGAAGGCGAGCGGGATTATGCCGTAGAAGACATAGTCGAAGACGATGTCGAGATAGCCGCCGAGATCGGTCGGAGCGGTTTGCCGCGCCACCGCGCCATCGAGCCCGTCGGCCAGCCGCGACACCAAGATGAGGACCAGCCCCCCCCAGAGAGAACCGAAGGCGATCGCCACCGCGGCGGCGAGGCCGAGGACGAGGCCGGCGACCGTCACGCTGTTGGCACCGACGCCCCGGCGGCACAGGACCACAGCCAGCCGGTTCATCGGCGGATCGATCCGTTTCTTCAGGACACCGTCGAGCAAACTTTTACCGTCCAAACTTCTGACGTCGCGCGATTGACCCTGGCACGCCGCACCGCGATAAAGGGAACGAGGCGACAGGCATTGGAACTGGCCATGTACAAGGCGACGACTTGCGAGATCACGGTCACCGTGACGCCCGCCTACCTTGAGGACCAGTCCCAACCGGACGACGGCCGTTGGTTCTGGGCTTACACGGTCGAGATCACCAACGGCAGCCGTGAACCGGCGCAACTGCGATCACGATACTGGCACATCACCGATGCCAACGGCCATGTCGAGGAGGTTCGCGGCCCCGGCGTCATCGGGGAGGAGCCGGTGCTGTCGCCTGGCGACAGTTTTACCTACACCTCCGGCTGCCCACTCGGCACATCCTCCGGCTTCATGCGCGGCCATTACGAGATGCAGGGACCCGACGGCACGTTCTTCACGGTGGAGATCCCGGCGTTCTCGCTGGACGTACCCGTGCGGCAGCGGGTGCTGAATTAGGCCGAGACCATCGGCATGAGCGCGGTCTGATCCGCCTATTCTGACGCCGGCGCGTCGCCCGACGTCGCGTCCGCCTCAAATTCGGCCGGGTCGAACTCGTAGCCCTCGCCGCAGAACTCGCAGGTGACTGCGATCTTGCCGTCCTCGACGCTCTCGCCGATCTCCTCCTGGGAGAAGTTCGACAGGACGTCGCGGATTCGCTCGCGCGTGCAGGAACAGTCGTCGGCGACGGGTTTGGCAGGGAACACCCGCACTCCGCGCTCGTGAAAGAGTCGGAATAGCAGCCGCTCGACACCGACATCGGGGTCGGCAAGCTCGGACGCATCGATCGTGTCGACCAACGCGCGCACCTCGACCCAGGCGTCGTCCGGCTCGAAGCTCCCCTCGGGATCGTCGGCCCCTTCCGGCGCGTCTCCGCCCGGCAGATCGGGCAGACGCATGCGCTCCGGCGCCTCGGGCAGGAACTGCGCGATGAGGCCGCCGGCTCGCCAACCCTCGACGAACCCGTTCTCGCCGCGCCGGGCGATCTTGGCGACCGCCAGCTTCACCGCCGTCGGAATCTGCTCCGACTGGCGGAAATAGGCCTCGGCCACTTCTTCCATCGATGTGCCGTTCAGTTCGACAATGCCCTGGTAGCGCTGCATATAGGCGCCCTGGTCGACGGTGAGCGCCATGACGCCCTTGCCCAAAAGCGCCTCGGAATGCGTCGTGCCGGCGCTGATGGCCGCGTCGAGCTTGGCGTCGTCGAAGCGGGCATAGGCTCTGACGCTCGAGGGCGTGGCGAAATCGACGACGAGAAGGTCCACCGGCCCGTCCGTCTGAGTCTGGGCGATGAACTTGCCGTCGAATTTCAGCGACGTGCCGAGCAACACCGTCAGCGCGATCATCTCGGCGAGCAGGCGCGACACCGGCTCGGGATAATCGTGACGCCCGAGGATCTGATCCAGCATGGGGCCGAGTTGGACCGCCCGGCCGCGCGCTTCGAGCGCCTCGACGTTGAAGGGGACTACGGCGTCGTCGCCGGCATAGCCAAACTCGCCGAGCGCGCGTTCTGCCTCAGCCATGCTTCTTACCCGCCATGCCCTGCTGCGATGGGTCCGCGACGACTTCGCCGAAACACCAGGCCAGGATCGATTTTTGCGCGTGAAGCCGGTTTTCCGCTTCGTCGAAGACCACCGACTGCGGTCCGTCGATGACGGCGTCGGTCACTTCCTCGCCGCGATGGGCCGGGAGACAATGCATGAAAAGCGCCTCGGGCTTGGCATGCGCCATCAGGCGCTCGTTCACCTGATAGGGCATGAAGACATTGTGGCCGCGGGCTTGGTCCTCGCGGCCCATGGACACCCAGGTATCGGTGACGACGCAATCGGCGCCGGTCACCGCTTCCACCGGGTCGTCGGTAGTTAGGATCGAGGCCCCCGCATTGCGAGCCCTTTCGACGAAGTGCATGTCGGGTCCCGATCCGGCGGGTGTCGCGACCCGCAAGGCGAAATCGAACCGGGCCGACGCCTCGACGAAGGAGGACAAGACGTTGTTGCCGTCGCCGGTCCAGGCGAAGGTCTTGCCGCGAACCGGCCCGCGCTTTTCCTCGAAGGTCAGAAGATCGGCCATGATCTGGCAGGGATGCGTGTCGTCGGTCAGTCCGTTGATCACCGGCACGGTGGCGAACTCGGCGAGTTCCATCAGCCGCGCGTGCGCGGTCGTGCGGATCATGATTGCGTCGACATAGCGCGAAAGCACCCGCGCCGTATCAGCGATCGTCTCCTCACGGCCAAGCTGCATTTCCGCGCCCGACAAAAACAGCGTCTCGCCGCCGAGCTGGCGCATGGCGACATCGAACGACACGCGGGTGCGCGTCGAGGGCTTGTCGAAGATCATCGCCAGCACCTTGCCGGCAAGCGGTTTCGGGCCATTGCGGCCGAGCGCCTTGCGCTCCGCCGCATCGCTCATGATGGCGCGAAGCTCGCCGCTTTCGACCGCCGCGATATCGAGAAAATGCTTGGGATGTCCGTTCATCATCGCTCCGGCCTCATGCACTCTTGCGCCGGTTGCCCAGCGACAGGGAAGCAACGGCCGTTTCAATGCGGGCCATTCCTTCCCGGACTTCGTCCGCCGTCAGGATCAGCGGCGGCAGCAGACGTACGACATTGTCTCCGGCCGGAACCGCCAAGAGCCCCTGCTCCCGCATGCCCGCCACCAGTTCGGTGTTGGGAACCTTGGCCTTGAGGCCGAGTAGCAGACCTTCGCCGCGGATCTCCTCGACGACGTCGGGATAGCGGTCGGCCAGCGATGCCAGCGACTGCTTGAACAACAGTGCGGTGTCGCGGACATGCTCAAGGAAACCGTCCGCCAGCACGATGTCGAGAACCGCGTTGCCCACGGCCATGGCCAGAGGATTGCCGCCATAGGTCGTGCCATGGGTTCCCGGCGTCATGCCGATGGCCGCTTCCGCCGTCGCCAGGCATACGCCCATGGGAAAGCCGCCGCCGAGACCCTTGGCCGAGGCCAGGATATCCGGCGCGGCGCCCGAATGCTCGTAGGCGTAGAGCGTGCCGGTTCGCCCGATCCCGGTCTGCACCTCGTCATAGATCAGCAGGATGCCATGCTTGTCGCAAAGCCCGCGCAACCCCCGGAGACACTGGGGCGGGACCTTGCGGATGCCGCCCTCCCCCTGGATCGGCTCGATCAGGATCGCGGCGACGTCCGGCGCGGCAGCGGCCTGTTTCAGCGCTTCGTGGTCGCCGAACGGCAGTTGATCGAAGCCCTCGACCTTCGGGCCGAAGCCTTCGAGATATTTCTTCTGGCCGCCGGCGGCTATCGTCGCGAGGGTCCGCCCGTGGAACGCGCCCTCGAAGGTCAGAATCCGGAAACGTTCGGGCGCGCCGCTGACAAAGTGATAACGCCGCGCCGTCTTGATCGCGCATTCCAGCGCCTCGGCGCCCGAATTGGTGAAAAAGGCGCGATCGGCAAAGGTCGCGGCGGTCAATCGTTCGGCGAGGCGCCGCTGGCCGGGAATCTCATAAAGATTAGACACATGCCAGAGCTTCTCCGCCTGGTCCTTGAGCGCGGCGACGAGATGCGGATGGGCATGACCGAGGGAATTGACCGCGATACCGCCGCCAAAATCCATGTACCGTCGGCCATCGCGCGTCTCCAGCCAGACGCCTTCACCGCGCTCGAAGGCGAGATCGGCGCGCGCGTAGGTCTCGAAGAGAGGCGATTGATGGTCCTTGCTGTCAGCCATGGCGATCGACTTCGCTGATGATCCGGTTCGGCTCCCGGGTGGGATCGTCTTGGATCAGGTTCTGGAAACGTCAAAGCCTGCCGAGAGGGCAGGCTTTGCGGGTCGCTCCGAATGCATCGGATGCCTAGCTATACCACAGCGGGTCGGGCGGGTGTCAATGAAACCCGCAGAAGGATACTATCGGAAGCGATCGTTTGCCCCGTGGGCAACCGCCTTCGCCGCGAGGGCTTTGGCGAAAAGAGGTCGATTGAATGAATTCCGATTGGCCCGTCTTGCCTTTCCCGGCCTGGCGGGAAACCTGCAAGGCCCTTCATCTCTGGTCGCAGATTGTCGGCAAATACCGGCTCGCCCATACCCCCTGGGTCAATCATTCCTGGCACGCCACCCTCTATGTCACCCCACGCGGGTTGACGACCGGTCCGATCCCGGATCCCGGCGGCGTGGTCACGCTCAGCTTCGACTTTTGCGACCATGCTCTTGTGGCCGAAGCCGCAAGCGGTTCGCGTGAAAGCTTTCCGCTACAGCCGATGAGCGTCGCCGCCTTCTTCGACCGCACCAAGCGATTGGTCACGTCCGTGGGCGGTGAGCCTTCCATTCATGGCCGCCCTAACGAATTGCCGGACGAGGTTCCATTCGCCTCCGACACCGAGGAGCGGCCTTACGACCGCGACGCGGTGCGCCGCTTCCACCAAGCCCTTATCCATATCGATCGTGTGTTCGGACGTTTTCGCACAGGCTTTGTCGGCAAGGTCAGCCCGGTGCATCTCTTCTGGGGCGCGCTCGATCTTGCCGTGACACGTTTTTCCGGTCGCCCCGCCCCTTTGCATCCCGGCGGTTTTCCAAACTTGCCGGATGTGGTGACGCGCGAGGCCTACAGCCACGAGGTCTCTTCGGCAGGGTTCTGGCCGGGGGGCGGCGGCATCGACGAGGCGATGTTCTATTCCTACGCCTACCCCGTGCCGAATGGCTTCGCGGACCGTGCGGTGGAGCCGGTCGCCGCGCGCTTCGACGCGAAGCTCGGAGAGTTTCTGCTGCCGTATGAATCGGTCCGGACAAGCGCCGATCCGGAAGCGACGCTGCTGCGGTTCCTGCAATCGACCTACGCGGCAGCGGCCGATAGGGGTGGCTGGAACCGGGCCGCGATGGAGTGCGAATTCGGCGTGCCTCGCGTTCCGCGCAAAATTCACGGTCTGCGTTAACGCCCCATTAACCCACAAGTCTGGGGAAAACGACAAATCGATTCGCCTGTGACACGCTGGACTCTTGTCACAGAGTCCAGCGATGGGCTAAATTGAATTCAAGATACTAGATTTCGTGCGGCGGACCTAGTTCCTCAATAAATGTAGTGCGTCACCTCGCACACCGTTTGTGCGGGGTGAAGGATTCCGCCCGCCGCATATTTTTGCTGTAAGGAGCTTGTCATGGGCTGGACCGACGAACGCGTGGAGTTGCTGAAGCAGCTTTGGACGGAGGGCCTCAGTGCCAGCCAGATTGCCGAGAAGCTGGGCGGTGTCAGCCGCAATGCGGTGATCGGAAAGGTCCATCGGCTGAAGCTGGAATCGCGCGCGAAGTCTCCCAATGTCGCGGCTCCGGTTGCGGAACGGCAAGCGTCGCCCCACTTGAAGGAAGTCGAGACCATCGAAATGGTGCAGCCGGCACGTTTTATGCCGGCGCAATCGGTTTCGGCGCGCTCGATGCCCCGCACCCACGGTGCGACGGCTTTGAAGATGGATCCCGAGGAGGAGACGGAAGTGATCGCCGAACCCCAACGTCAATCTGGCGAAGTGGTCCCGATCGCGCGTAAGCTCAGCCTCGTGCAACTGACCGAGAGCACCTGCAAATGGCCAGTGGGCGATCCGCTGAAGCCGGGTTTCCACTTTTGCGGCAACGGCTCGAACGAGTCTTCGCCCTATTGCGAATACCACGCGTCATTGGCCTTCCAGCCGGCATCCGAACGGCGACGGGCGCGCTGACAAGCGCGCGTCCTTCCGAGCTTTCACTTTCCGGGAAATCGAGACCGCCATTCGGCGGTCTCTTGGTATTCGGAGGTCTCTTCGTCTTGAACGGCCGCGGATGCTCGTTCCTCTACGACCCCGCGCTCTCCATCGCGCTTGTCGCCGACGGTTTGGCGGTGGCGGAGAATTGCTCGTCGAGGGCGTAGCCGGCACCGCGAACAGTCCGGATCGGGTCTCGCTCGCGGCCGCGTTTGATTGCCTTGCGCAGGCGTCCGACATGGACGTCGACGGTGCGCTCATCCACATAGATGTCCCTGCCCCAGACGCCATCGAGCAGTTGCTCGCGGGAGAACACCCGCCCTGGGGACTGCATGAAGAACTCCATCAGCTTGAACTCGGTCGGGCCGAGCTTGATCTCGCGGCCGGCCCGGCGAACCCGGTGGTTCTCCCGATCGAGGTCGATATCACCGGCGGTCAAAAGCTTGGAGATTTTCTCGGGCTTTGCCCGCCGCAGCATTGCCCGAACCCGTGCGATCAGTTCCGGCGTCGAGAACGGCTTGACCACGTAATCGTCGGCGCCGACCGACAGGCCGCGCACGCGTTCGCTTTCCTCGCCGCGGGCGGTCAGCATGATGATCGGAAGTTTCTCGCTCTCGCCGCGCTGACGAAGTCTGCGGCAAAGTTCGACGCCGGACAAACCCGGCAGCATCCAATCCAGGATCAGGAGGTCGGGTAATTCTTCCTTGAGGCGCAGGTCCGCCTCGTCGCCCCGGGTAATGACGTCGACCTGGTAACCTTCGGCTTCGAGATTGTAGCGAAGCAGGACGCCGAGCGCGTCCTCGTCCTCCACCACGGCGATGCGTGTGGCCATGTCCGTTTACCCTTCGGGGCCGGCGGGCGGCAGGTTGGACCCCTGCTGCACCAAGGACGGAGTGCTGTCGCCTTTCGGCCGCTCCGCCTCCATCTGTTCGCCGGTCTGGATATAATAGATCGTCTCGGCGATGTTGGTCGCGTGGTCGCCGATGCGCTCGATGTTTTTCGCGCTGAACAGCAGATGCGTGCAGGCGGTGATGTTGCGCGGATCTTCCATCATGTAGGTCAGCAGCTCACGAAAGATCGAGGTGTACATCGCGTCGATCTGCTCGTCATTGTCGCGAACCGCCATCGCCCGAAGGTGATCGTGCTCGCCATAGGCGTCGAGCACTTCCTTCAGCTGCACCAGCGCCAGTTCCGACAAATGCTCGATGCCGCGCACGAGTTGCACCGGCTGGGAATGGTCGTGCACGGCGATCACACGCTTGGCGATATTCTTGGCCAGATCGCCGATCCGCTCCAGATCGTTGGAAATGCGGATGGCGCCAACAATCTCGCGCAGGTCGACGGCCATCGGCTGGCGCTTGGCGATGGTGCGGATCGCCCGCTCGTCGAGGTCGCGCTGGGCCGCGTCGAGCAACACGTCATCGGCGACGACCGACTGCGCCAGATCCCAGTCGCTGCGCATCAAGGCCGCGACCGACTGCTCGACCATCCGCTCGGCCTGGCCGCCCATCTCCGAAATCCGGCGCACGATGAATTTGAGTTCGTCCTCGTAGGACGTGACGGTATGCTCGGTCATCTGCCGCTTTCCTCATAGTTTTCGTTCAGCCGAAGCGCCCGGTGATGTAGTCTTGGGTGCGCTTGTCGTCGGGGTTGGAGAACATTTTCTCCGTCGCCCCGACCTCGACGACGCGGCCCAGATGGAACATCGCCGTGCGCTGCGACACCCGCGCCGCCTGCTGCATCGAGTGGGTAACGATCACGATCGTGTAGTTCTGCTTCAATTCGTCGATCAGTTCCTCGATCTTGGCGGTCGCGATCGGATCGAGGGCCGAACACGGCTCGTCCATCAGGATCACCTCGGGCGAGACGGCGATGGCGCGAGCGATGCACAGACGCTGCTGCTGACCGCCAGACAAGCCGGTCCCCGGTTCATCGAGACGGTCCTTGACCTCCTCGAACAGGCCAGCCTTGCGAAGGCTGGTCACCACGATCTCTTCCATCTCCGTCTTCGACGTCGCCAGGCCGTGGATACGCGGTCCGTAGGAGACGTTGTCGAAGATCGACTTGGGAAATGGATTGGGCTTCTGGAAGACCATGCCGACCCTGGCGCGTAGCTCCACCACGTCGATGTCGGGATCGTAGATATCCCGGCCGTCGAGCGTGATATGGCCTTCGACCCTGGCGATGTCGATCGGATCGTTCATCCGGTTGAGACAGCGCAGGAAGGTCGATTTCCCACAGCCGGACGGGCCGATCAGGGCGGTGACCTGACGCTCCTCGATGTCGAGATCGACGTCGAACAGGGCCTGTTTCTGGCCGTAATAGACCGAGACCTTTTCGCCCCGCATCTTGATCGGATGGTTGGGTCGCACCGCAGCTCCCTTCGCTGACGTCGTTTGCATATCGTCCACCATGGCGGATTCCTGTCGCAAGATCACCAGCGCCTCTCGAAACGGCGGCGCAGAAGAACCGCGGTAAGATTCATCACGGTTAGGAACATCAAGAGCACGACGATCGCGGCACTGGTGCGCGCGACGAATCCGCGCTCGGGACTGTCGAACCAGATGAAGATCTGGGTCGGGAGCGCGGTGGACGCGTCCACTATGCTGGATGGCGCCGACGTGATGAACGCGTTCATGCCGATCAGCAGCAAGGGTGCGGTTTCGCCGAGTGCCTGGGCCAGACCGATGATCGTTCCAGTCAGGATGCCGGGCAACGCCACGGGAAGAACGTGGTGGCCGATGACCTGCATCTCGGAGGCGCCAACGCCCCTCGCCGCTTCACGGATCGACGGCGGCACGCCCTTGAGCGCGCTGCGCGTCGTGATGATGATGGTCGGAAGCGTCATCAGCGCCAGCACGAGCCCGCCGACGAGCGGCGCGGAACGGGGCAATCCGAAAAAGCCCAGGAACAGCGCAAGGCCCAGGAGGCCGAAGACGATGGACGGCACCGCGGCAAGATTGTTGATGTTGATCTCGATGAAATCCGTCAGCCGGTTTTTCTTGGCATGTTCCTCCAGATAGACTGCGGCTCCGACGCCGAGCGGCACGGCCACGACCAGGCAGACGAGCAGCAGGAAGAACGAGCCGATGATTGCGCCCTTGAGGCCGGCCAGCTCCGGAAAGCGGCTGTCCGCGTTGGTGAACAGACCCCAGTCGAATGTCGAGCGGATGCGCCCGGCCTCATCGAGCGCCTGATAAACCTCGATCTGCCGGTCGCTGAGCGGACGCCGACTGGCGTCGACGGTGGGATCGATCACGCCCTCATAGAGCTGCTCATAGGGGTCGGATACCGGAACCCACACATCGAGCCCCTCGGTAACGGCAGCGCCAGCTGCAGCGATCGCATCCCTGACGTCGTATTGCGCGCCGTCGCTGAGGATCGAGGTGATCTCGCGGCGCTCCTTGCGACCCTCGGTCGCGGGAAAGAACGACAAAATGGCATCGTTGGCAGCCGAGCGGGGGCTTTTTGCCGCCGCCTCCTCGACGCTGGAAAAGGGCGGTATTTCGATGCGGACTTGGGTCTGCGTCCAGGCGCCCATGGACGAGCTGACGACCGACCCGACCAGGATCGCGAGCATTGTGAGGGCGAACAGGATCGCCACGATCCCGTACAGCTTGAGACGCGTCTGCGCGGCCTTGCGCCGTTTCAGGCTCGACCGAACCAATTGCTGCGTGCGGGAGGTCTCGCCGCCGGAAGACACGATCTCAGTCATATTGTTCCCGGAAGTGCTTGACGACCTGCAGCGCGATGAGATTCAGGCCGAGCGTCGCGATAAACAGCGTCAGACCGAGACCGAACGCGGCGAGTGTCTTGGGGCTGTCGAATTCCGTGTCGCCAGTGAGCAGCGAGACGATCTGGACTGTGACCGTCGTGACGCCTTCCAAGGGGTTGGCGGTCAGATTGGCGGTGAGCCCCGCAGCCATCACCACGATCATCGTCTCGCCGATCGCCCGGCTCGAGGCCAGGAGAACACCGCCGACGATGCCCGGAAGGGCCGCCGGTAGCACGACGCGCATGACGGTTTCGGCCTTGTTCGCGCCGAGGCCGAACGAACCATCCCGCAGCGACTGCGGCACCGAATTCAGCGCATCGTCGGAGAGCGAGGAGATGAACGGTATCAGCATCACGCCCATCACCAGGCCGGGCACGATCGCCGCCGTCGGCGAGACGGAGACGCCGACTACCTCGCCGGCTCCTCGGATCGCCGGAGACACAACCAGGACCGCGAAGAAGCCGTAGACGATGGTCGGGATCCCAGCCAGGACCTCGATGAGTGGCTTGACCAGGCCGCGAACCGCCCTCGGCGCGAATTCGGACATGTAGATCGCCGCGAACAGCCCGACGGGCAGCGCGACGATCATCGCGGTCGTCGCGATGACGAAGGTTCCGACGAAGATCGGCACGGCGCCGAATGCACCAGTGCTGCCGACCTGATCGGCACGAATGGCGATCTGCGGATCCCATTTCGTTCCGAAGAAGAATTCGATCGGCGAGACCACCGCGAAGAACCGGAATCCCTCGAATACCAGTGAGAAGAAAATTCCCGCCGTCGCCAGAATCGACACGGTGGCGCAACCAATCAGCAGCCATTTCAGGATCCGCTCGGCGTTGTTGCGCGCCTGGAACCGCACCCGGACCCGCGCCAGCACCCAGGCAATGGCGCCGGCACCGATAAGCAGGAGGAGCCCCGCCAAAATCCACCGCGACAGGGTGGCAGCGCTTTTGAAGCGCTCCGCGGCGGCCAAAACCGCCGCACTGGGCTCGCCGAAGGTAATACCCACAGCGGCCTGCCGGACCTCGCCGACGATGAGGCTGAGCCGTGATGGGCTCAGTCCGTCCGTCACTGACGACGGCAGCAGCGTGCGAATATAGGCGTTCAGGATGGCCGGCTCGAGCAACAGCCAGGCGACGATCAGCGCGAGACTTGGCACCAACACCAGCAGCACCGCCAGATATCCGTGATATTTCGGAAGCGAGTGGAGCCGCGCTTCGCTCGCCGCGCCCGAACGGCGTGCCTTGCGGCTGGCAAGAATGAAGCCGGCGATGCTCAACAGCACCGGAATGGCGAAGATGATGCTCAGCGGCACGGCCAGGCTCCGTTGGGGTCCCGCCGACCCGGATAGGCCGACGGGATTGCTTGAAGGCGTAGGCTAGGAAACGCCGGATGTCAGCCCTGAGGAGCTTCCATCGAGCCGCCGTTCACAGTCTTGTCCTGGATCTCTTTCAGCTTTTCGTCCTTCAGCGGGACGAGGCCGCGGTCCAGCAGATAGCCATCCTGTCCCATCGCGTTTTCGCTGACATATTCCGCGACGAACTCGTTGAGGCCGGGAATCGCCTGACGGTGTGCATTCTTGATGTAGACGAACAGCGGACGGGATACCGGATACTCGCCCGATTCAACGGTCGTCTCCGACGGCGTGACGCCACCGATCTCCGCCCCCTTCAGCTTGTCCTGATTTTCGTACAGGAAGGAATAGCCGAAGATGCCGAAGGCGCTCGAATCGGACTCCAGACGCTGGACGATGAGGTTGTCGTTCTCGCCGGCTTCGACAAACGCGCCGTCGGTGCGCATGCGCTGGCAGACTTCGGCCTTGCGGTCGTCTTCGAGAGCTTCGACTTCGGCAAGCTCGCCGCAGCCTTCTTCCATGACGAGTTCGACCCAGGCGTCGCGGGTGCCGGACGTCGGCGGCGGGCCGTAAACCAGGATCGGCTCGGCGGGCAGCGAAGCATCGATCTCGTTCCAGCTCTTGTACGGATTGGCCTTGATCTCGCCGTCGACGGGCACTTCGGCGGCAAGCGCCTTGTAGAGCTGCTCTTTGGTGACGGACAGATCCGGGCCGTTCTGCGACGACGCGAGCGAAAGCGCGTCATAGCCGAGCAACACCTCGGTGATGTCGGTCACGCCGTTCTTCTGGCACAACTCCCACTCGGACGGCTTCATGGCACGCGACGCGCCAGTGATGTCCGGGGTCTGGGCGCCAACACCTTCGCAGAAGATTTTCATGCCGCCGCCGGTACCGGTGGATTCGACAACCGGTGAGGAAAACTCCGACTGGTTCGCGAACTGTTCCGCGACAGCCTGGGTGTAGGGAAAAACAGTCGAAGAGCCCACGATTTGGATCTGATCACGGCTCTGCGCGCCAGCCTGGCCGGTCAAAGCGATTGCGGTGCCGAGCGCAAGGCCGGCGATGAGTCTGTTGTTCACGGGAAGATCTCCTTGAGGAGTTTCGTTGAGAACCGAGCGTTGAATTGCCACCCTGCTTGGCGGCTACGGTTCGCCGTCACCTCTATCGACGTCGCACGAACTCTATATGACACCTTGAACTCAGTTTTATGACACCATAACGCATTGATTATTATTGTATTTTAAGATTGCACTGACGTTCGCCGCGGATCGGGAAAGCGCGCCGTGAAGACCGACCCCTCACCGATACGCGAGACGATCACAAGCCGACTGCGATGGCGCAGGAGGATATTGCGGACAATCGACAGGCCCAGACCGGTGCCGTGCTTGGCGCGCGAGTTGCCCACATCCACCCGGTAGAAACGCTCGGTGAGCCGCGGTACGTGCTCGGCGGGAATGCCGGGACCGAAATCGCGAACCGAAGCGTCGATCACCGGTTCTCCCCGTTCGCTGGTTAGGGACAACTCCATTTCAACGCGCTTGCCACTCTCACCGTATTTGCAGGCGTTCTCGACGAGGTTCGAGAACACCTGGATCAGTTCGTCCTCGTCGCCGGCAACGACGAAGGCGCCCTCGGGAACGGAAAAATCGATCGTCATACCAAGTTCCGCGGCGAGCGGGGTTAAGTGCGATCGGACCTTGTTCAAGACCGCCGCCAGGTCGGCGGTCGCCGCGATGGGCACATGCCGCTTCATCTCAATCCGGGAAAGTGACAACAGATCGTCGATCAGCCGCGACATCCGCGTGGCCTGCTCGCGCATGATCTGCAGAAAGCGCTCGCGCGCGGCGGCGTCGTTGCGGGCGGGTCCCTGCAGCGTCTCGATGAAGCCGGTCAGCGACGCCAGCGGTGTGCGCAGCTCATGGCTCGCATTGGCGACGAAATCCGTCCGCATGCGCTCGATCCGCAATTCCGCCGTCCGGTCGCGGAACAGAATCAGGAAGAAATGCGGCCGCTCGCCCTGATGCGGCGGAATCGCCACGATCTCGGCTTGCCAGGTTCGCTCGGGCCGCCGCTCCTCAAGCATGGCATAGGCCGGCTGAAGGCTTGCGATGGCGCCCTCGATAGTGCCCAGCAATTCCGGCGAGCGGAAGCGAAGCGAAATCGGGTCCCCGAGCGCCATGTTGCCGAAGGCGATCAGCGAGGCCGGGTTCCGGTAGCGCAGCAGCATCGCACGGTCGACGATAAAGCCTGGCTCCTGAAGCGCCTCGACCACTGCCTTCATGCCCCGCGCCGGCCAAATCGACTGCCCTCCATCCGCGGCGGGGGCTCGCCCGCGGGCCGCTCCACGTCCACGAGGCCAATGCATGACAAGCATGAGCAGAACGAACACGAGCAGCGCGCCGACCGCGGCCTCGGGAACCCACCAGGCGAGAGCACCAAGCGCCACGGCTGCAGCAAGGCTCGTGCGTTTGGTATGGCTGGTTCTGCTTACGCCAGTGGCGTCGGTGCTCAGTTCATCTTCCGGTCGTCCGGTCAAAGCCATCGGTCTGCCTTTGCCGGGAAATTTGCGAATCGCAAGGGAAACAGCATGGAGCGAGCCTACGACGGTCCCGTCAGATTTTCATGACGAGGTGGCGGATTGCGTCGCCGCGCCGGGGCGGCTGCGCCGATCCCTCATTCGACCGGCCGAAGGCGAAACCCGTAAACATTGAGGTCGCGCGCGTTTCCGCCGACGCCCGGACCGATCGCAAGCTGCGCCGGTCCGTCGACACCTGCCGGCACATCCATGTCGAACACGAAGGTTTCCTCCCCGATTGTCGTCGAAAAGCGCTGCCGGCCACAAACAGTTTTGCCGGCGAACAGGCACCGGATGGTGAACTCGCGAGGCGTATCGTCCGGCGAGCCGACGGTCAGTTCGCCGCGCGCCTTCTGGCCGGCCAGTCGCGCAACGATACCGGGTCCAATCAGCAGCGCGATTTCGGCCTCCTCCGTATCAGCCGGCCCCTCGATCTGGACGGCGGCGCGTCCGCCGGCGCCGTCGATCGCTTTTACCCGGCCACCGGTTTCGGCCGACACGCGGTCGAATTGACCGCCGGCAAAAACCTCAATCCAGTTTTCTTGAGAGGCCCCGGCCGCGACTCCGTCAGAAGATCCGACACGGACACGCCGTCCGGTGGTTTCCTGCTCCGACCCGACAGCCGTCGGGTCTGATGACGTGCGGGACAGTGCGAACCAAGTGGCCACGGCAACGAGCAGTAAAATCACGAGGGCGATCACCGAAATGGCGAGACGCCGGTGCGCCCATCGCGCCGGCGGGGCGCGACGACCACCCGGCGACCAGGCGTCGTCGGCCTGCGCGATCCGATCTTGCTCCGGGTCGCTTAAAATCGGCACGGTGTCGATCCCGCGTTCCCCCGCCAGCCGCGCGGCGCCGGCCGCAGTCGCCTGCCGCACCGGTGCGTCGAGCCCGCCGGGGGGCGACTCGGCGACAAAGGGAGATCGGCCACCACCGGATGTGGCAACCGCGACATCGGCCGGGATTGCCTCCCCGCCTTGCCAGTCTCGAAAGGCCGCCGGAGGATAGTCGGCTTCGATCGCCTCGATCGCCGCCATCAACTCGTCGCGCTGGCGATTCGCCTCCGCCTCGTCCTGATTCTTGTCGGTCACCACGCGAATCATCGCGCGCTCGGCCGCCTCATAAACCTTGACGCGGAAATCCGGATCGGCCGCGTTGCCCTTTTCCAGAGCGCGTCTGACGCCCCGTTCGATCGCGCTGATCACGATTTTCCACCCTTGTCGGTAAGAAAAGCTGCGCCTCCTTCGATATATAGCAAAAGAGGCCAGCACGGCTTGTACCGGGGGGCGTGGCGGCATTCAATCCCGCATCTGCCGTGCACAGCCGCTCCTTGGGTGGCGGCTCGCGAAATTGACGTCACTTTGCGGTGGAGAATGTCCCGCCACGAACAAGCCCCAAACGAACGAGTCAGAGATGTCATCAAAGCACGCGCCCGAGCTTCCCAACCGCATCGCCGATCACGGGGTGATTGGAGACATGCGGACGCTGGCGCTGGTCGCCATGGACGGAACCATCGACTTTTTCTGCCATCCGAACATCGACGCGCCGACGCTGTTCGCCGGCCTCCTGGACCCGAAGAACGGTGGTTTCTTCCGGCTCACGGCGGGCGGAGGCACCGACGAGCGCAAGCATCGGCAGATGTATCTGCCGGACACCAACATTTTGATCACGCGGTTTCTGGACAATGACGGCATCGGCGAGGTCTGTGATTTCATGCCGGTCGACGGCTCCGGCCGCATCGTGCGCCGCGCCAAGGCGATCATGGGTGCAGTCACCTTCGAGCTGACGATCGCGCCACGGCCCGACTACGGCCGGCGCGCGCCTGTCATCCAGCCGATCGAAGGCGGCTTCACCGTTGGGTGGGAGGGGTCGAATGACATTGTCTATTTCTATACGAGAATCCCCCTCGAGATCGACGGCGAGAACGTTCACGGAACCATTCAATTGGCCGAGGACGAGACCTGTCACGTGGTCTTCTGTCCCGGCCGTAAGGATCAGCCGACGGTCGATGACGGCTACGTCGCCAAGGTCTCCTCCCGAACCCGCGATTACTGGCACGAATGGGTCGAGAGCGGCACCTATCCGACCTATTGGCGTGATCTCGTTGTGCGATCGGCGCTGACGCTCAAGCTTCTGACCTCATCCGAATACGGCTCGATCGCCGCCGCCGGGACATTCGGCCTGCCCGAGGTGATCGGCGGCGAGCGAAATTGGGACTATCGCTTCACCTGGGTGCGCGATGCCGCCTTCACCCTCTACAGCCTGTCACGCCTCGGCTATTACGACGAAGCCGAGGCATTCGTCCATTTCCTCATGGTTCGGGCCGTGGAAACCGGCGAATCGGGCCTGCAGATCATGTACGGCATGGACGGGTCGGAGCAGCTGCCGGAATCCAATCTCGATCATCTCGAAGGGTATTTCGGTTCTCAGCCCGTACGGATCGGCAACGAAGCCTACAGCCAGCGCCAGATGGATATCTACGGCGAGTTCATGGACGCGGTCTATATCGCATCCAAGGCCCGCGGAAAGCCCGCCTATTCCGTCTGGAAGAAGCTGTCCGGCATTCTCGACTGGCTCTGCGACAATTGGCACCTGCCCGACAAGGGCATCTGGGAAAGCCGGGGCGAACCGCGGGAGTATCTGTCATCGCGACTGATGTGCTGGGTGGCGCTCGATCGTGGCATTCGTATCGCCAACGACCAGTCGATGCCCGCCGACACAGCTCGCTGGCGCGGCCAGCGCGACCTGATACAGCAGTCGATTCTCGAGGAATTCTGGGATCCGGACATCGGCGCCTTTACCCAGTTCAAAGGCAGCAAGGGGCTCGACGCCGTCGTACTGCTCATGCCGCTGGTCAAGTTCATCAACCCGCGCGACCCGATGTGGACGTCGACCCTGAAGGCGGTCAAACGCCATCTCGTTCACGACTGCCTGGTCAAGCGTTACATCAACACCGAAGAGAACCACGACGGCCTCGATGGGGAAGAGGGCGCCTTCACCATCTGCTCGTTCTGGTACGTCGAGGCATTGGCGCGGACCGGATACGTCGCCGAGGCACGGCTGCTGTTCGAAAAGCTCCACACCTACGCGAACCATCTCGGGCTCTATTCGGAGGAGCTGTCTTCGGCCGGCGACCATCTGGGCAACTTCCCGCAAGGCCTGACACATCTTTCGCTGATCTCTGCAGCCATTTGGCTCGATCGCGCGTTGAACGGTGATAGACAAGACCCGAACCATTTCGAGTTCCAGATGCTGGAGGATCCAGATGGCGTCTTCTGACCTGCACAGCCTTGCCGGACAGACTGCGATCGTCACCGGCTCCTCGTCGGGTATCGGCGAGGCCACCGCGCGGGAACTGGCGCGGGCCGGTGCCGATGTGGTCATCAATTTTTATGGCTCTGACCAAGACGCCGACACCGTCGTCGCAGACGTCCGCGCGCTCGGGCGACGCGCCATCAAAATCGCGGCGGACGTCTCCAACGAGGCCGATGTCATCGCCATGTTCGACGAAGCAGAAACCGAACTCGGGCCGATCGACATCGTCGTGTCCAACGCCGGCGTGCAAAAGGATGCTCCCCTGACCGAGATGAGTCTCGACGACTGGAACATGGTGATCGGAGTTAATCTGACCGGCGCTTTCCTGGTCGGGCGGGAAGCGGTGCGGCGGTTCCGCCAGAAGGGACTGCGCGAAGACGTCAGCCCGGCGCTCGGCAAGCTCGTCTTCGACTCCTCCGTTCACCAGTTGATCCCTTGGGCCTTTCACGTCAATTACGCCGCTTCCAAAGGCGGCGTCGACATGCTCATGCGCTCGATCGCCCAGGAGGTCGCGGCCGAGAAGATCCGGGTGAACTCGATCGCGCCCGGCGCCATCGCAACGGCCATCAACGCCGATGAGCGCGAGAACCACCGCGACGCGATGCTCAAGCTCATTCCCTATGGCCGGATCGGCGAGGCGGTCGACGTCGGCCGCACCGTTGCCTGGATGGTCTGCGACGCGGCCGATTACCTGACTGGACAGACCATTTTCCTCGACGGCGGCATGACGCTGTATCCCGGCTTCAAGGGCAACGGCTGAACGGCCGGCATCGAGGAAAAACCCCCGCCCTGCCCTTTCCTTTCGCATCTGCTATGGAGGCGCGTTCAATCGCGTCGTTTCGCACGGCTCGCGACCGACGCAGCAAAAGGAGAAGCGCCATGGCCCTGAACGGCAAGGTTGCGATTGTCACCGGCGGCGCCAAGGGAATCGGCTACGCGATTTCGCGTCGCTTTCTCGAGGACGGCGCCAAAGTCGTCATCGCCGACGTCGACGAAAAGGCCGGCACCGCCGCCGCGGCCGAACTCGGCGAACTCGGCGAGGTCCGGTCGATCGTCTGCAACGTCGCCGACCGGCTGCATGTCCACAACCTCCTCGCCGCAGCGCTCGACCAGTTCGGCGACGTCGATATCCTCGTCAACAATGCCGGTATCGTCCACAAGGCGGACTTCCTCGACCTCGACGAAGAGGCGTTCGACCGCGTGCTGAACATCAATCTGAAGGGATCCTTCCTTTGCGGCCAGGCGGTCGCCCGTCATTTGGTCGAAAAGGTCAAGGCTGGCGGCGCCCCCGGCGCGATCGTCAACATGTCGTCGGTCAACGCTGTCTTCGCGATCGCCGACCAGGTCGGCTATTCGGTCTCGAAGGGCGGCGTCAATCAGTTGACCAAGGTCATGGCGCTGTCGCTGGCGCCGCACGGCATTCGCGTCAACGCCATCGGTCCCGGGTCGATCATGACCGACATGCTGCGCGCTGTGGCAGAGGACAAGGAAGCCTCGCGGCGCATCCTGTCACGCACGCCGCTGGGCCGGATCGGCCAGCCGGAGGAGATCGCGGCGATCGCCGCCTTCCTGGCGTCTGACGACGCCAGCTATATCACCGGGCAAACGATCTATGCCGATGGCGGCCGTCTCGGTCTCAACTATACGGTGAACGTCGCGGAGGACGACTGATCACCGCCACTGTCCCTTCATAAAGCGACGGCGCCGGATTGCTCCGACGCCGCGTCATTCTTCCGATCGGTCTGACGGACTGCTTCAGCCCTGCTCCTCGCCGTCCTCGGGCTCGCTGCTGCGCATCGAGGTGAGCTTGGCGAACACCGCGGCCGCATCCAGTTCCTCGTCCTCGGCGGCGGCTTCGCCGCGGCCCCAATTCTGCGTCTGCGACGCCGACAAAAGCCGCTCTTCCTCCGCCAGTTCTTCCGGCCGCACGATACCGCGAGACGCTTTTTCCACTTCCAGGTCGAGATTGATCTGCGTGCACAGACCAAGCGTTACCGGATCCATCGGCTGGAGATTAGCGGAATTCCAATGGGTCCGATCGCGAATCTGCTGGATGGTGTTCTTGGTCGTACCGACCAGACGCGAAATCTGCGGATCCTTCAGTTCCGGATGGCTGCGCACCAGCCAGAGGATCGCGTTCGGCCGGTCCTGGCGCTTGGAGACCGGCGTATAGCGCGGCGCCTTGCGCTTGGCTTCCGGCACACGCACCTTGGGCGCCGACAGCTTCAGCTTGCGATTGGGGTCCTTCTCCGCCGCCTCGATCTCGTCGCGCGATAGCTGCCCGGTCATAACGGGGTCGAGCCCCTTGATGCCTTGCGCCGATTCGCCATCCGCGATCGCCTTGACCTCCAAATGATGCAGCGTGCAGAAATCCGCGATCTGTTCGAAGGACAGCGAGGTGTTGTCGACAAGCCAGACGGCCGTCGCTTTCGGCATCAATAATTGCTGTGCCATGAATACAATCCTCCTTAGTGCCTGCCCCGGGAGGCAAGCCGTGGATGTTCAACCACATGTCCGGGAATTCGGCCGCCCTTATAGGCGCGTCGCCGCGGCGACGCAAGGAAATCGAAACGAATTATCAGGATCGGAGGATCGGGGCGGCGGGGGCGGCGGCAACGTCCGCGCGCGCGGCCGAGTACCACGCTGCGGTTGCACCGCAAGCGAGCACGCTGGGCGACGACGCCGAGTATCGAGAGCAGATTTGCGGCCAGCCGCGCCTGACGGACACGGCGGCGCTCCCTTCGGCCGATCCGCAACCGCGGAGCCTTTCACGGCACGCGAAAGGACGGCGGTCGCCTCAGATCGAGACGAACGCCGACAGTGTCACTTGATGGTGATCGTGCCGAACATGCCGGCTTCCTTGTGCCCGGGAAGCGCACAATCCACCGGGATATCTTCGCCGGTTTGAACCGGTACGATGAACCATTCGACCTCGCGGTTTGGCCCGACTTCGATCTCAGTCACAGGACCCTTTATTTCGGCGACCAACTCTCCGGCCGGGTCCGTGATTTCCACCTTACGCGTGAAAATCTTCTCGATGAATTCATGGCCTTCGAACTCGTGCTTCACGTCGTCGACGTTTTTCAGCACGATCTTGTAGGCCTTGCCGGTTTCCAACTCGATGTGGTCCGGCTTGAAATACATCTTGTCACCGGATGTGCCCATTTCGATGACGATTTCCGTTGGGTCCGCCCGGCTGAGGTCTCCGGCGGCCTGCGCGGCCGACGACAACAACAACGCGGCGACCGGAAGCAGGATTGCAATCCGTTTCATCTGATGATCTCCTTCGAATAACTTCACCTCTTGAACGCTACGTCAAACGGCGCTCGCGACTATTGACCCAAATCAACGGTGGTTCGGTTTATTCGATATCCGCATTCTGCCGTAGGGGATTCGGAGGCATTGGGGCGCGCGTGCGCGCGGCCGCGGCTATACGATCGCGGCGCGGTTTAGGCGCCGACCTCGATCGGCAACCCCGCAGCTTTCCATTCGGGATAGCCGTCTTCCAGGCGGCGGGCTAGAAGCCCGTGCGAACGCATCGCGGCGACTGCCTCGAAGGAAAAGACGCACCAGGGACCGCGGCAATAGGCGACGATTTCATGGCTCGGATCGAGTTCGCCAAGCCGCGCCTCCAGCTCGCCGGGAGGGACGTTGATCGCGCCCGGCAGATGGCCGGAGGCGAACTCGTCCGCCGGGCGGACATCCAGGACAGTGACCCGGCCGTCGCTTGCGCGGGCCACCAACTCCTCGCGCGTCACGGGCTCAAGCGTGTCCCGCGCGTCGAAATACGATCGCTGGATCTGTGCGACTTCGTCGAGGGTTCGCGTCCCCAGCCGCGAAAGCGCCGCCATCAGATCGAGCACCGCGTCGTCGGCGAGACGATAGCGCACGAATTTGCCGTCCCGCCGCGCCGCGACCAGGCCGGCGCGCTTCATCTGCTGGAGATGATGCGAGACATTGGCAAGCGGCAGCCTCACCCGCGCTGCCAGCCCTTCCACGCTTCGCTCGCCCTGCGCCAGATGCTCCAGCATCTCCAGCCGATGAGGCGAGCCGAGCGCCTTCGCCACGACCGCAAACTCCGCATAGAGGGCCTGCTTCGGGCCGATTGACATCACTGCCACGCTCTCACTATATCATTCAAAGCTTCGTTTGAATGTAATGCGAAGCGGATCATAAAACAAGCCACTCGCGCAAAGGATGGCCGCATGACCCAGTCCCTTCTGGCAAACGAACCGCTCATCCGCACGTCGATCTTCCTCGGCATCCTGCTCGCCATGGCGCTCTGGGAGGTTGCCGCGCCGCGGCGGCGGGGGGAAATTCCCCGCCTCCTGCGCTGGACCAACAATCTCGGCGTCGTCGTCGTCGACACGCTCCTCGTCCGCCTCACCTTTCCGATCGTCGCGGTCGGCCTCGCGCTTCTCGCCGAGGAGCGCGGCTGGGGCCTGTTCAACATTTTCGAGGTGCCGGGCTGGATCGCGGTGATCGTGGCGATATTGGCGCTCGATCTGGCGATCTATTTGCAGCACGTCATGTTCCACGCCGTGCCCGCCCTGTGGCGGTTGCACCGGATGCATCACGCCGATCTGGAATTCGACGTGACCACCGGCTTGCGCTTCCACCCGGTCGAAATCCTTCTGTCGATGGGGATCAAGCTGGCGGTCGTCGCCGCGCTCGGGCCACCGGCGGTGGCGGTGCTGATTTTCGAAGTGCTCTTGAATGGCACCGCCATGTTCAATCACAGCAACATCCGCATCCCGCTGGCCGTCGACCGGGTACTGCGATTGTTCGTGGTGACGCCGGACATGCACCGGGTCCACCACTCCATCCACCCGAGCGAGACCAACAGCAATTTTGGTTTCAACGTGCCGTGGTGGGACCGACTACTCGGAACCTACAAGGCACAGCCGAGGGATGGCCACGAAGCCATGACCATCGGCATCGAGCAGTTTCGCACCCGTCGCGATCTCTGGCTCGACCGGATGCTGATCCAGCCGGTCAAGGGACCGGCAAGCGGCTACGCAATCAATCGGAAGCGCGGGGAAAAGGCCGAGGAGGGCCCCCGCGCGGATTGGCCGTGATCGGCTCGACTTTTGCGGGCCTATCGAGCGGCCGCCGACAGGCTTTTCTCCCGGCACCGGCCAACCCCATCAGAGGAACGACGCATGAATGAGACCACAGGACATCGCGGCGACAGACCGTGGTCCCGAACCGCGCTCACCGGCTTCGCGCTCGGCCTGGGCGCGATCGCCGGGATCGCGCTATCAGGCATCGGCTACCGGTATGGCTGGTGGCAGGTCACGACCGCGCTGAACATCTCGACCTATGCGGCCTATACGGCGGCGCTCGGCCTCGTACTCTCGGTCATCGGCCTCGCGCGATCGCGTCCCGGCGGCGAGCGGCGCGGCTTTCTGGTGGGGCTTCTCGGTCTCGCGGCCTCCTTGCCGGTGGTCGCGATGGCGGCAGAGTGGGAATACGCCACCCGGGCCTATCCGCCGATCAATGACGTTAGCACCGATATCGAGGACCCGCCGGTTTTCTGGGACATGCCCAAGCCGACCGACTATCCGGGCGGAGAGGTCGCCGAGTTGCAGCGCGCGGCCTACCCCGATCTGGCGCCCCTGGCGCTGACGGTCACGCCCGACCAGGCCTTTTCCCTGGCTCGCGAGCTCGTCGATGACGAAGGCTGGGAGATCGTCGCGGAAGAGCCCGAGGATGGCCGGATCGAAGCCGTCGCCGGCAGTTTCCTCTACGACTTCAAGGACGAGGTCATCATCCGCGTCACGCCTTCGGACGGCGGCGCGATCATCGACGTCCGCTCGCGCTCGCGCACTGGGCGCCTCGATCGGGGAGTGAACGCGAAACGGATCCGCGCGGTCCTTACCGAACTGAAAGAGCGGTCCGGCGACGTCCGGCCTTGAGCCCACGCCGCGCCGGACGATGGCGCGGCACCTTCCCGGTCCGGGAGATTGGTCAAGCGGAGCGAACCGACATGCAACATCTTCTCATCCTGAACGACCCGCCCTATGGCACCGAACGCAGCTTCAACGGGCTGCGCATGGCCCATGCGCTGGCCAAGCACGACCCGGAGGGCACCGTGACGGTGTTCCTCATGGCCGACGCGGTCATCTGTGCGAAGAAGGGGCAGAAGACGCCCGACGGCTATTACAACATGGAGCGCATGCTCCGCCGGGTTCTCAGCGCGAATGGGCGGGTGCTGCTCTGCGGCACCTGCATGGATGCGCGCGGCCTGTCCGACGACGAGGTGATCGACTGCTCGACGCGCAGCACGATGAACGAATTGGCCGAGGCCACGCTGGCCGCGGACAAGGTCCTGGTGTTCTGAGATTCCTTGGTGCGGATTACGCGGCTTTGTCGGCCCTGAGCACCATGCCGAACAGATCGCGCGGGTCATCCGGATCGGCGATCATGTCGAGCCGGTCGAAGAACGCCGTCGATGCCACCTTCTCGCGCACATAACGAAGCGCCGAAAAATCCTCGATCGCGAAGCCGACCGAATCGAACAGCGTCGTTTGACGCGCATCCCGACGGCCGACCGCGTCGCCAGCGATCACCGTCCACAACTCCGTCACCGGATGATCGCCCGGCAACTGCTGGATCTCCCCCTCGACCCGGGTCTGCGGCGGATACTCGACGAAAATATCTGAGCGCAGCAGGATGTCCTTGTGCAGCTCCGTCTTGCCGGGACAGTCCCCCCCGACCGCATTGATATGGATACCGGACCCGACCATGTTGTCGGTCAGGATGGTCGCGTATTGCTTGTCCGCGGTCACGGTCGTGATGATCTGGGCCCCCTCGACCGCGGCTTCCGCGCTGGCGCAGCCGACAATCTCGAAGCCCTTGCCGGAAAGGTTGCGCAGGCACTTCTCGGTCGCCGCCGGGTCGATGTCGAAGAGCCGCAACTTGTCGATCCCGAGCAGCGCCTTGAAGGCCATTGCCTGGAATTCCGACTGCGCCCCGTTGCCGATGATCGCCATGCACTCGGCCCCTTTGGGTGCCAGATACTTTGCGGCCATGGCTGACGTCGCGGCCGTCCTGAGCGCCGTCAGGATCGTCATTTCGGACAACAGCACCGGATAGCCGTTGTCGACCCGCGACAGCACGCCGAACCCCGTGACGGTCTGCAGGCCTTCCTTGAAGTTCTTCGGATGCCCGTTGACGTATTTGAAGCCGTAGACCTCGCCGTCGCTGGTCGGCATCAGCTCGATCACGCCCTCGGCGGAATGGGAGGCGATGCGCGGCGTCTTGTCGAACAGGTCCCAGCGCCGGAAATCCGCTTCGATGAAGCCTGCCAGCTCCTGAAGGAACGTCTCCACGCCGACGCTGAGGACGAGCTTCATCATGTTGTCGACGCTGACGAAGGGGACGATGTTGATGTTCTTCGGCGGTTTGGCGGTCATGGTCAGTAGCTCCTGGTGCGGCGGTCGAGGACCTGCCGGCCGAACAGGCTGGCGACGAGGTCGACGATCAATTTCGCGGTGCGGCCGCGTTCATCGAGAAAGGGGTTGAGTTCGACGATATCGAGCGATGAGACCAGGCCGCTGTCATGCAGCATTTCCATCACCAGATGGGCCTCGCGAAAGGTGGCGCCGCCGGGAACGGTCGTGCCGACGGCCGGCGCGATCTCGGGGTCGAGAAAATCCACGTCGAAACTGACGTGCAGGCGGCCGTCCGCCGCGCGTACCCGCTCCAGAAAGGCGCGCAACGGCGCCGCGATGCCGAATTCGTCGATCGCCCGCATGTCGTGAACGGTGATGCCGGTCTCGACGATGCGCAGGCGCTCGGCCGGGTCCACCGAGCGGATACCCATCATGCAGATGTTGTCCGGCCGGATCGGCTCGTCGAGGGCCGGAACCGCCCCCTCGAACCCCGGCGCTCCGGTGACATAGGCGACCGGCGTTCCGTGCAGATTGCCGCTTCTAGTGCTGTCGAGCGTGTGCAGGTCCGGATGCGCGTCAAGCCAGAGCACGAATGGCTCGCGGCCCTCCTGCCTGGCCCGCCGAGCGATAGCCGGCAGGGTTCCGGCGGCAATCGAATGATCGCCTCCCATGAAGATCGGGGCATGGTCGCCGTCGAGCGATTGCCGGCAGACGTCCCCGAGCATGGCGATAAGGGCGGCATAGCTGGCCAGATCATGAACCGTTGCGTTGGAGTGGGATTTCGATTCGCCGGCGACCGCATGGAAATTGCCCAGATCCTCCACCCGGTGCCCCAACTCCGAGAGTGCGCCGACGATGCCGGCGGTCCGCAAGGCGTCCGGTCCCATCAGACAACCGGCATAGGCACCGCCGGTATCGGCCGGGGCGCCGATCAGGGCGATAGAGCGTTGGGATGTCATCTGGGTCGCAATCCGAAAGAATTCAGTCCGGATATTCGATCTGGATCGGATGGCGACGACAATGCTAAAAACTGATCAAAACGGGCAGGAAACTTCGCGAAATGGCAAGCAAAAATTCCGAAATGGACGACTCCGATCGAAGAATCGTCGGCGCCTTGCGCCGGAATGCCCGCATGGCGATTTCCGATCTGGCGGCGGAGCTCGGCGTCTCCCGCGCCACGATCCGCTCCCGCATGGAGCGGCTCGTCGCGAGCGGCGAAATCCTCGGTTTCACCGTGGTGCTCAGAGGCGATGCCACCGAAATGCCGGTTCGCGGCATCACGCTCATCGAAATCGAAGGCAAGGGAAACGAGCGGATCGTGTCGCGTCTCCGGGGCTTTTCCGAAATCCAGACCATCCATTCCACCAACGGGCGGTGGGATCTGATCGTCGAATTCGGCACCGAAACCCTGGCCGATCTCGACGAGGCGTTGAAACGCCTGCGCCTGATCGACGGCATCGTCGCCAGCGAGACGAGCCTTTATCTCGCCACCCAGCGCAGCAGCAAGGCAAGCGCCTTGGCGTCCAGACCACCGACCTGACAGGCGCTGCGGGGCCGGAGCGCCGCGGATCGCGGCGCCCCGATTATTCACGAGATATCAGCCTTTCGAATGCCGCGTCGTCAGGATGATCTTCCCGACATGATCTTCGTCCATGTGCTGGTGTGCCTTGGCGGCGTCGACGAGCGGATATAGCGTGTCGATCAGCGGCTTCACCTTGCCATTGGCGAAAAGCGGACCGACCTTTTCTTCGATGTCCCGCGCGATGGCGGCCTTGAACGCGATCGAGCGGTTGCGCAGCGTTGAACCGGTCAGCGTCAGCCGCTTGCGCATCACCAGATTGAGATCGATCTGAACCTCCGGCCCTTTGAGGAACGCGATCTGGACGATGCGGCCGTCCTCGGCCGCTACGGCGAGATTGCGGTTGGTGTAATCCCCGCCGACCATGTCGAGCGTGAGATCGACGCCGCGCCCGCCGGTCGCCTCGCGCAATACCTCGACGAAATCGGCGCTGCGGTAGTTGATGCATCGCTCGGCGCCAAGCTGTTCGGCCGCGCGGCATTTGTCGTCGCTGCCCGCCGTCGCGAAAACGGTGGCACCGAACGCCTTGGCGAGTTGGATCGCCGTGGTGCCGATGCCGGACGTACCGCCATGGACCAGGAAGCTCTCGCCCGCCTTCAGGCCGCCGCGCTGAAACACGTTATGCCAGACGGTGAAAAAGGTTTCCGGAACGCCCGCCGCCTCCTCGATCGACAGGGCGCCCGGCACCGCGATGGCGTTGGTTTCGGCAACGGTTGCGTATTCGGCGTAGCCGCCGCCAGGGACGAGCGCCATGACCCGGTCGCCCAACCCGTGCCGACCTGCCCCCTCCCCGAGCGCGACCACCGTGCCGGCCACCTCCAGTCCCGGCCAGTCCGGCGCGCCCGGCGGCGGCGGATAGGCGCCCTGGCGCTGCAAGACGTCGGGTCGGTTGACCCCGGCGGCCTCGACGGCGATCAGGATCTCGGCCGGTCCCGGCGTCGGGACGGGGCGCTGTCCGGCCTTCAACACCTCGGGGCCACCAAACCCATCGAGGAGAACCGCTGTCATTTCCTGGGGAATCGTCATGAGTCTTGATGTCTCCATGTGTCGGGTTCAGGTGCAAAGGTAGAGAAAATCTTGCGAGGGCGGGCGCGGATTAATCTTCAGGTAAGGTTTCCAGTGTTTAACTAATCCCGGTCCAGATTGATGCATTGGCAGCTTGATGGATAGACGAAGCGGCTTCCCGCCTCGTTTGACGCCTCCCTGTTGTAAACTCCTGAGAGCCGCTCGCTGCGGCTCTTTTTTTTGCCGGCGATTCACCCGTTAACCGGAATTAACAATTGTGCGGGAGTTCGCTTGCAAACCGGCCGCTCTCGCCGCACCCTTTGACGACGCAGGATGCCTTCGGTATCGCGGCCTGCCGAGAGATCAATTTTACACTTGGGGGACCGTCGCAGCCGATGACGATTCAGATGACTGGTTCGAAAGACGACGACCACACCATTCGGCTGGCTGAGCACCTCGCCTTCTCGCGGTCCTTCCAGCCGCTGTTCAACGAAGGCATGACGCTCGTCGACGAAACGGCGGTCTATCTCGACAGCGACGGGCGGACCGACGCCAAGGCGCTGTCCCGACTTGCAGCGACGCTGTATGCGGCCGAGTCGATGCGCCTGACCACGCGTCTGATGCAAGTGGCATCCTGGCTGCTGCTCCAGCGCGCGGCGAACCAGGGCGACATGTCGCGCGCGCAGGTCGAAGCCGAGAAGGTCAAGGTTCGGCTCGAAGGCCTGGGTAGCGCCAAGGACTCGCCGCAATATGGCGAACTTCCCGAGGCTTTCCGCGGCCTCGTCGAGCGCGCCCTCAGGCTGGAACGCCGAATCGCCATGCTCGACCGCGAGATCTACGGCGACGTCTCCCGCGAGAATACGGACGGGAACAACCCGGTCGGCGAGCAGATCAATCTTCTGAAGACCGCGTTCCACGGCTAGCCGCTCTCAGCGGGTCTGGGCAATGGTCGGTGAGGGGACGCTGATCTGGGGACGCCCCTCAGTCCGCCTAAGAAAGCCTCTCACGTCCGTATGAGAGCTTCGTGCGCCGTTCGGACGCACGAAGGATCCTCTGCCACCTTTATTGAGAATCGGGCTCCTGCCTTTGCATCGAGCGGAGCGCTTTCAGCGCATCGA
Organism: Aurantimonas sp. A3-2-R12; assembly: GCF_036016755.1. Taxonomy (NCBI): domain Bacteria; kingdom Pseudomonadati; phylum Pseudomonadota; class Alphaproteobacteria; order Hyphomicrobiales; family Aurantimonadaceae; genus Aurantimonas; species Aurantimonas sp. A3-2-R12. The sequence goes on from NZ_JAYXIH010000031.1 coordinate 28,552, forward strand.
TCGACAGCGGCAGGCGTGCGGCGTGTTCCAGCTGCTTGCGCTGGAGCCCTGTGACGTCTTCAAGGATGTCGGCATCGACCCTGAGCAAGGTATCGAAGGCCTCGCGCCGCAGCCGCTGGCGGCGGCGCTCCAAACTCCATGAACGCAACCAGGCGAAGCCGTTCGTTGACGTCTGTGCGGAAGCCTCGTCGACGTGTTTGGGAAGAAATGCGGATCGCAGCATGGTGGTCTCCTTTTGTCCTGAGACCACACCCTGCCGAAACGCTATTGATGAGTCGAACGAGAAGATGTAAGACTTACTATGAGTTTTTAGAATAGAAAAATCCATTCGCGAGGAATCCGCCATGAGCCGCCCCCTGGCATCGCTACCCAATCTCGACATGGATCTGGCCCGCACCTTCGTCGCCATCTGTGAAAGCGGAAACTTCTCCAGAGCCGCCGAGCTCGTGCACCGCACGCCGTCGGCCGTCAGCCTGCAGGTCAAGAAGCTGGAGGACATGGTCGGCCGCGCGTTGTTTCGCCGCGAGCCGCGAGCCGTCGTGCCAACCGGCGACGGCGAGATGCTGCTCGGCTATGCGCGCAGGCTCTTGCGGCTGAACGACGAGGCGATGGCGCGCTTCCTGGTTCCGCAGATCGAGGGGCGGGTGAGTTTCGGCGCGCCGAACGATTCGGGCATCTTCGCCATTCCCGGCATTCTGAAGCGCTTCGCCTCGACTCATCCGCAGGTGGCCGTGGATGTCAGGCTCGATTGCAGTGCCGAACTCCGGCGTCGCTGCGCAGCGGGAGAATTGGACGTGGCGATCGTCAGTTGCGGCGACAAACCCAATTCTTCGAGCGAGGAGATCTACAGCGAGGCGCTTGTCTGGGTCGGGCTGCGCAATGGCCGCGCGGCCGAGCAGACGCCCCTGCCTCTGGCCTTGGCCGATCCGGGCTGCTCCTGGCGCGGTCGGGCGCTCGATGCGCTGGACAGCGTCGGAAGGGACTACCGCATCGCCTATTCAAGCGAGCTTTGTCAGGGCCAGATTGCGGCCGTCGAAGCCGATCTGGCGATCGCCCCCCTGCCCGCGAGCGTGCTGTCGTCGACCCTGGCCCGGTTGAACGATCCGGAACGCCTGCCGCCGCTCGGCAGCTATCGCGTTTTCATGATGAAGCGGGACGGCGTCGGTCCGGCGGCCGATGCTCTGGCACAGCATGTGTCAGAGAGCTTTCGCGATCTTTCCGACCGCCAGACGCGCATCTTCGCCTGAGCAGAACCTCTCCGCCGACTGACCTGACGCAAAAAGCCCGGCGCGCTCATCGCGGCCGGGCCGATGTCGTTGCCACGACCGGAGCAATGCTCCAGCCGCAAGCGACAGATTACATGCCGAGGCCTTCGTAGCGCTTCTTGAAGCGCGACACGCGGCCGCCGCGGTCGAGAAGGTGCTGGTTGCCGCCTGTCCAGGCCGGATGGCTGGTCGGGTCGATGTCGAGATTCATCTTGTCGCCGTCCGAACCCCAGGTCGAGCGAGTCTGATACTCGGTACCATTGGTCATCACCACGGTGATCGCGTGGTAATCGGGGTGAATTTCTTTCTTCATCGTCTTCGATCCTTGGTCTTGCCGGCTTCTCCGACACGCCGACGCCGAGGCGGCCAAGCCGCTTGCGCGACTCGATTGCCGTGGGGAAAGGGTCGGCGCAATCGCTTCCAAATTCGAGGAGGAGCCTATACATGAGGGCCGGCAGGGGCACAAGGGGCGACCGGAGCCACGCATAAAGGGGAGGCGCGTTTGCGCGAAATGACACCGGTCGACCGCGAGACAGAGCGGAAGCGACGCAATCTGAGACCCCTGGCACGGCTGGTTCCCTATCTGAAGCGTTACAAGGGCAAGGTCGCCGGCGCGGTGTTCTTCCTCGCGATGGCCGCGCTGACGACCCTGTCGCTGCCGCTGGCCGTGCGGCGCGTGATCGACAAGGGCTTCTCGGCATCAGACACCGCCTTCATCGATACCTATTTCAGCATGCTCCTGGTGCTCGCCGCCCTCCTCGCCGTGGCCAGCGCCGGCCGCTATTACTTCGTCATCACGCTGGGCGAACGGGTCGTCGCGGACCTTCGCAAGGACCTCTTTGCCCATGTGACGCGGCTGTCGCCCAGCTTCTACGATCAGGCGCTGACCGGCGAAATCATCTCGCGGCTGACCGCCGATACGACGCAGATCAAATCCGCCGTCGGCTCCACCGCGTCGCTCGCCTTGCGCAATGTCATCCTTTTCTTCGGCGCCGTGACGATGATGATCGTGACGAGCCCCGGCCTGTCGCTGATCGTGATCGGCGCGATCCCGCTGATCGTGTTGCCGCTCGTCGCCTTTGGCCGCTCGGTCCGCCGGCGCTCGCGCCTCGCTCAGGACACGCTCGCCAACGCCACCGCCTATGCCACGGAGGCGATCGGCGCCGTGCGCACCGTCCAGGCCTTCACCAGCGAGGCGGCGACGAGCGGTCGGTTCTCCTCGGCCGTCGACCGGGCCTTCGAAGCTGCGCGTTCCTCGATCAAGGCACGCGCCTTTCTCACCGCCTTCGCGATCTTCCTGATCTTCGCCTCGGTCGTCGCGGTCCTGTGGATCGGCGCCCAGCAGGTGGCGGAAGGGACCATGAGTGGCGGCACGCTCGGCCAGTTCCTGCTCTATGCCGTCTTCGCCGCCGGCGCGCTCGGCCAGCTGTCGGAGGTCTGGGGCGAACTCGCCCAGGCCGCCGGCGCTGCCGAGCGCCTGACCGAACTGCTCGGCGAGGAGGCGGCGGTGCAGTCGCTCAGCGATCCGGTCGCGCTGCCGGTCCCGGCGCGCGGCGAAGTCGTGTTCGAGCGCGTCAGCTTCGCCTATCCGAGCCGTCCGGGCGTTTCGACCGTCCACGACCTGTCCTTCACGATCCGGCATGGCGAGACCGTTGCCATCGTCGGCCCGTCGGGCGCCGGAAAATCGACGATCTTCTCGCTGATCGAACGCTTCTACGATCCGGATGCCGGACGGATTCTCATCGACGGCGTGGATGCGCGGCAAGCCGATCTCGAGCATCTGCGCCAGCGCATCGCGCTCGTGCCGCAGGACGTGACGATTTTCGCCGCGAGCGCGGCGGACAATATCGGCTTTGGCGACCCGGACGCCTCCGAGGATCGAATCAGAGCGGCCGCGAAATCGGCGCTGGCCGACGGCTTCATCGAGGCGATGGAGGACGGTTATCGCACGACCATCGGCGAGCGCGGCATCACTCTGTCGGGCGGCCAGCGCCAGCGCATCGCGATCGCCCGGGCGATCCTGCGCGATGCACCGATTCTGCTACTGGACGAAGCCACCTCGGCGCTCGACGCGGAAAGCGAGAAGCTCGTGCAAAAGGCGCTGGAAAAGCTGATGGAGGGGCGCACGACGCTCGTCATCGCCCACCGCCTTGCCACCGTCCTCAAGGCCGACCGTATTCTGGTACTCGACGGCGGGCGGGTCGTCGAGGAAGGCACCCATGCCTCGCTGATTGCCAAGAACGGAATCTATGCCCGCCTCGCCCGCCTGCAATTTGAGGCCGGTCATGCCGGGACGCTGCTCGGCGCAGCGGAGTAGCGAAGGCGGGCCGAGCGGTGCCCGTCTATTCGACCGCCGGCATCGTCGCCGTGACCTCGATCGCCGAATACCAGGCGGCGAGGTCCGCGATGTCCTCGTCGCTGAGGCCCTGGGCGATGATCGACATCTGCTGGTGCTGGCGCGCGCCGGACCGGAAGGCTTTCAGCTGTTCGGTGATATAGAAAACATTCGTCCCGGCCAGATTGGGCGCATTCGGCGCCTTAGCGATGCCGTCGAGCCCATGACACGTCGCGCACATGCCGGCCTTGTCCTTACCGGCTGCCAGTTCCCCCGCCTGCCCAGGCAGGACGAAGCTCGCCAGAAAAAGTGGCACCGAGAGGATCCAGGTCACGGTATTGATCATGGGGAATTCCGGGAAAAGGGCGCGAAAAATTTATCCAGGCGCCTCAATTGAAAACGATATCGTAGCGACGTCCTCGTCGCATAGCTCGCGGGGCGGAACGTGCGCCCTCCACGCAAGTTCCCGGGCGGCCTGACGACCGCCCGGTTTTCAAGTCGGCATTCCCTACTTCTCGTAGGAGATGCGATAGAGCGCGCCAGCCAGATCGTCGGAGACCAGCAGCGATCCGTCCTTCATCACCTCCACGTCGACGGGCCGGCCGATATATTCGCCGCTCGGCGTCAGCCAGCCTTCCGCGAAGGCTTCCGTTTCCCCGGCTGTGCCGTCATCGTTGACCGGAGTGAACATGACGCGCGCGCCCACCGGTTCGGTGCGGTTCCATGAGCCATGCTGAGCCGAGAAGATGCCGCCCCGATACTGACGCGGGAAGCTTGTACCAGTGTAGAAGTCCATGCCGAGGTCGGCGGCATGCGCGACCATCTCGACTTCCGGCATGACCGCGTCGGTCGGCAACTCGGCATCCTTGTACTCGTTGGTGCGCGCACTGCCGCCGCCATAGATGGGGAAGCCGAAATTCTGACCCGATCCCGTGCTGCGGTTCAGCTCGCCGGGAGGAATGTCGTCCCCCATGCCGTCGACCTGATTGTCGGTGAACCAGAGATCGCCATTTGCCGGGTTGAACTGCATACCGACGGAATTGCGAATACCGGTGGCATAAACCTCACGGCCCGAGCCGTCTCGGTTCATGCGGATGATCCCCCCAATGCCCTCGCGCTGATAGAGATCCGCCTTTTCCGGCGGCGGCACGTTGAATGGCTGCCCGAGCGCTATGTAGAGCTTGTCGTCCGGGCCGATCCGGCAGACACGGGCGGTGTGGTTGAACGACTCTTCCGATGTCGGAACCAGCTTGCCCTGTTCCACCACGATTCCGACGGCGACATCCGGGCTTTCATAGAAGAACTCGGCGGCCGGCAGCACCAGCACCCGGTTCTGCTCGGCGATGTAAAGGAATCCGTCCTTGGAGAAGCAGACGCCATTGGGAATGGTAAAATCGATCGACGGGGCGAACTCCTTGACCTCGTCGGCGACGCGGTTCTTGTCGCGATCGGTGACCACCCAGACGTTCTGCTTGCGCGTGCCCACGAAGGTGGCAACGCCCTGCGACCCGATGGCGATGTGCCGCGCATCCGGCACGACCGCATAGAGTTCGATCTTGAACCCGTCCGGCAGTTTGACGCTTTCGAGATTCTTGCGCAGCTGATCCGCGTATTCACCGGTCTGTTCGATGGTCTTGAAATCCATCGAGGTGCCGGTCGTCTGCATCCCTTGGAGTTTTTCCATATTGTCGGCAGTCTGAGCGACCGCATGTGTCGCAGCAATCAGGCCGAGCGCGGCCACGCTACTGAGTAATAGATGTTTCAATTTTTCCTCCCAGCCGCGCTTTATGCGCGGTCCTCAAGAAGGGGTGCCCTTCCCTTCGAGGAAAGGCTCGCATGGCTGCGGCGGCATCGTCAATCGTTACACTTGTAACGACAGCGACTCGGGGCAGTCGCACGCGGTTACGACACGCCGGAGGCTGTGCGGGGCGTTCTAGCGCTCGGTGAGCTTGAGCTCGATACGGCGGTTGCGGTCACGCGCTTCGGGCGTATCGTCGGTGTCGAGCGGCTGGAACTCGCCGAAGCCAGTCGCTGCCAGCCGCTCTGGCGGCACGCCCTGGCTGATCAGATATTTCACCACGGCTCCGGCCCGCTCGGTCGAGAGTTCCCAATTGTCCTCGAAGCGGCCACCGGTAATCGGAATATTGTCGGTGTGTCCGTCGACGCGGAGAATCCAGTTGATGTCGGACGGAATCTCGCGCGCCAGCTCCTTGATCGCCGTGGCGAGCTTGGCCATCTCCTCGGTGCCGGCCGGCTGCAACACGTCCGAGCCTGAGGGAAACAACACCTCCGACTGGAAAACGAAACGGTCGCCGACGATGCGGATATTCTCGCGGTCCGACAGGATCTCCCGCAGCCGCCCGAAGAAATCCGAACGATAACGTGACAATTCCTGCACCCGCTGCGCCAATGCCACGTTGAGACGGCGGCCGAGATCGGCGATCTTGGTTCGGCTTTCCTGATCACGGCTCTCCGACGCGCCGAGCGCGTTCTCCAAGGCCGCAATCTGCTGGCGCAGGGCCGACAATTGCTGATTGAGCAATTCGACTTGCGATCGCGCTCGCTGGGAGAACTGCTGTTCGTCGTCGAGGGCAGATTGCAGACCCTCGACTTCGGCGCTTGCCGCCGCAGCCGAACCGGAGTCCGATTCCAGCGCGCGTTGCAGCCGGCTCTTTTCCGTTTCCGTAGAGGACAGCGAGGCGCGCAGCGTCGCGATTTGATCCTGATAGTCTTGGCCGGTCGAGCGTTCGAGCGCCAAGAGCTGCGTCAGTTCATTGATCTGCGTGTTCAGCCGGTCGAGCACCTCGTCCTTGCCCGAGATTTCGCGGCTGAGCAGAAACTGCACCAGTACGAAGACCGAGAGCAGGAACATGATCGCCAAAAGCAACGTCGACAGCGCGTCAACGAAGCCCGGCCAATAATCGACGGTGCGTTCGCTCCTGCGGTTACGCGCCAGCGCCATCGCTCAGCGGTCCTTGCTCATGTCGCCGATCTGGCGGGAAAGACGGTCGAGCACCTGGCGCAACTCGCGCTGCTCGCCGGCTTGCGTCTCGACGAAATCGCGCAAGAGCTGCTGCTCGCTGCGCATGTGCGTGACCAACCCCTGAATGCTTTCGGCGAGATTGGCCATGGCGGCGCTGGTGCGCGGGCTGGCGCCCTGGTCCTGGACAAGCTTGGTGACTTGATCCGACAGGGCCCGCAATTGCTCGCCTTGGGCGGGACTCTGGCCAGCATGCGGCGCCAGGACCATGTCCGACCCGACGTCGGTCACCGACGAGAGCCAGTTCTCCAGCTCGGTGTAGAAGCGGTTCTGGGCGCGGCCGATCTGCAGGTCGAGGAAACCGAGGATGAGCGAGCCGGACAGACCGAACAGCGATGAGGAAAAGGCCGTTCCCATGCCGGACAGCGGAGCCGCGAGACCGGCTTTCAGCGAGTCGAGGACACTCGCCGTATCGCCGGCGCCGGGATCCAGCCCCTGGATCGTCGCGCCAATCGATCCGATCGTGCGCAACAGACCCCAGAATGTTCCCAGCAGGCCCAGGAAGACCAGCAGGCCGATCAGGTAACGGGCGATGTCACGGGTCTCGTCGAGGCGAGTCGCGATCGAATCGAGGATCGAGCGCATCGAATGGGTCGACAGCGAGATCGATCGCCGCCGACCGAGCAGCCCGCGCATCGGCGCCAACAGCACCGGGTCCTTCAGCGTCTCGAAATCCGCCGCGCCCTCGCGATAGGCGTTGACCCAGCGCACCTCCCGCGCCAGGCGCAGGACCTGCAGCATCGCCAGAAAGATACCCACGGCGAGGACGCCGATGATCAGACCGTTTAGCCCGGGATTGGTGGCGAAGGCCGAAGAAATCTGACGGCTGAGGATCGCCGCGACGAACCCGGCGAGTGCCAGGAACACGAGCATCGACCACAAGAACACCATGGGACTCGAAAGCCGATTCGGGTCGAAATCGTCCGGTCTTACCGTCTTGTCGTTCGGCGAACTGAAGACCTGCATTACGTTCCAATCAACTCCTGCGGCAGTTGGCACGGCCACCGGCCTCGACCGCTTCCGCGAGCCGGCCCGGGCGCCTCGTACCGCTGCCCCGCGTCCTCGTGAGTCGACCGGTTCGCATTCCGGCCAGATCCCTGAAGCAGGATAAGGAATAATACGGCACTTTCAAACGTCCGCGACGGTTACCGGAACGCCTTTGAATTAATTCATCGTTAAACTGGCGCGGCTGAGTTGGTCATGACCGCCTGGCGTTTTGCCTCCGCCTGCTGCAACTGGTCGATCAGAGCCTTGTGCATAAACTCGTTGCCGCAAACGATGTCGCCGGCGATGTGGTCGAACTTCTTGCCATCCATGCCGGTGACGAACCCACCGGCTTCGCGGACCAGGATCGCCCCCGCCGACAGGTCCCACGGCTTGAGCGTCCGCTCCCAGAAGCCGTCGAGGCGGCCGGCCGCCACATAGGCGATGTCGAGGGACGCAGCGCCGATCCGCCGGATGCCGGCGGTCTCCGATATGATCTGCCGCAATTCGTAGAGGAAGCCGGCATGATCGCCGCGCCCGAGGAACGGAATTCCCGTGCCGAACAAGGCGTCCGGCAGTCGCTGGCGCCCTGCCACCCGCAAACGCCGGTCGTTGAGAAACGCCCCACCGCCCTTTTCCGCCGTATAGAGCTCGTCCATCGCCGGGTTGAACACGACGCCTGCGACGATCTGGCCGTCACGCTCCAGAGCGATGGAGACGGCGAACATCGGGATGCCATGCAGGAAATTGGTGGTGCCGTCGAGCGGGTCGACGATCCAGCGGTGCTGGGGGTCCTTGCCCTCGATGACGCCGCGCTCCTCCATCAGGAAGCCCCAGTCCGGACGGGAACGAGACAGCTCCTGGTAGACGATCTCCTCCGCCCGGCGGTCGGCATTGGAGACGAAGTCCGCCGGCCCTTTCATGGACACCTGGAGATTCTGCACCTCGCCAAAGTCGCGGGTCAGGGCTCGGCCGGCCTTCATGGCAGCCTGCGTCATCACATTGAGAAGCGCGGAACGGGCCATTGGTTGCTTTCGTCAGATGCGGCGTGGCCGCCGGAGCGGCGTCAGGCGTCGGGTATGAGTGCCGCCAAACATGGTGTCATTCGGTATCTTGGGACGTGCGCCGCAGCGCAGTCCCAAAGTCGAGCGCCTCAGTCGGCGCGGCGCAGATAGGTGATTTCGTTCGTGTCGACCAGAATTTTCTCGCCGGAATCGATGAACGGCGGCACCATCACCCGCATGCCGTTTTCCATCACAGCCGGCTTATAGGACGAGGTGGCCGTCTGACCCTTCACCACCGGGTCGGCCTCGATGATCGACAGCACGACCTGATCGGGCAGCTTGATGCCAATCGGCTTCTCCTCGTGGCTTTCGACGGTCACCATCATGCCATCCTGGAGGAAGGCCGCCCGCTCGCCGACGAACTCCTTCTGCAACTCCAGTTGCTCGTAGGTTTCGGTGTCCATGAACACCAGCATCTCGCCTTCGGCATAGAGAAACTGATAGTCCTTCTGCTCCAGGCGCACCCGCTCGACGGTCTCGGAAGCCCGGAAGCGTTCGTTCAGCTTGGTGCCGTCGATGAGATTCTTGAGCTCGACCTGGGCAAAGGCACCGCCCTTGCCCGGCTTAACATGGGCGGTTTTGACAGCCGCCCACAGGCCGCCATTGTGCTCGATCACATTGCCTGGGCGAATTTCGTTTCCGTTGATCTTCATCGAAGCTCTCGAAGGTTTCGGCGCCGGCGGCGGGAGGTCCGAGCGTGGCGGCGTCAGTGATTGGCTAGATGGTCGACAGCAACGCCGCGAGGGCGTCGGACGATAAATAGGTGCGCTGTATCTGCCGGTTGGCGCTCAAGACCATAAATCCCCGATCCATTCAAGCCTCGACGCGCCGCCGGTCGGCCCCGAACGCCGCTCAAGGCGGCCGGCCGTCGCGCCCCCGGCGTCAGCTCGAGCGAAAGCGGTTTGCCGCTTCGAGGGCGGATTTTTGCGTCGCGGGATCGAGGCCTCGGAAGAAATCGTCGAGAACCGGGTCGGTGTTCTCCACCCGCTTGGCCAGGACTGACCATTTGGCCGCCTCCATCCGGTCAGGCGCGGTGCCGATGCCGTCCTTGTAAAGATGCGCGATGCGATTGATGGCGATGGGATTGCCGCGCAGGGCGGCACGCTTGAGAAACTGGAACCCGTCCTCGAGCTTGGCGGGGCCGCCTTTGCCGTTGACCAGCCAGATACCGTATTCCACCTGGGCGGTATCTTGACCGTTGATGGCCGCGGCCTTCAGCCATGCGCGCGCCTTGATGGAGTCGGCGGGAACCCCTCGCCCGTATACATAAAGCTGCGCCATGGCATATTGCGCGTCGGCGACGCCTGCATGGGCCGCCTTGGCGAAATAGTCCTTCGCTTCCTGGAACCCCGCGGTCGGAGCCGCTTCGATCAGCATTTGCCCGTAATTGTACTGCGCGAGCGGCAAGCCTTCGTCGGCAGCCGCCTTCATCAGATCGCGGGCCTTGGCGACATCAGGGGCCACCACCGTACCGTCCAGCAACATCATCGCGTAGCGGAACTGCCCCTCCGGGCTGCCCGACGCGGCGGCGGCCTCGTACCAGCGCGCCGCCTCCTTCAGGTTCTGGGCGACTCCCAGACCACGGGAATAGATTTCTCCGAGCAGCGTCTGGGCCGCGGAATCGCCGAGATTGGCGATCGGCTCGGCAAGCTTCAGCGCCGACAGATAAAAGCCGCGCTGGAAGGCGCCATAGGCCAATTCGCTTTTCGAGGGCGCCGCGCCATCGTCCGCCCCATTTGCCGCGCCGGATTCCGACGCGGCGTCCGAAGGCGCCGGCAGATCTGTGCCACTCGCGCCATCGAGCACCGAGCCTGACGTGTCGGCGTCCGTTGCTGCTTCCTCAGCGCTGGGCCCGGCCGCCAAGGCTCCGGACAAGCTGCCGAGAACCAGGGCCAGGGCTGCGACGAGTCGGATCGACGGGCGAAAAGACCACGGCATTAGGCTGCCTCGCTCTCCATCCAGCTATCGATGATCGCGTTCGCCCGCGCGACCATGGCGCCGGCCTCCTGCTGCTTGTCAAACACCGCCCCGGAAAGCGCGATGAATTCGACCCCCGTGTCCGCCGCGGCGCTCACGCTGTCCACACTCCGGCCCGCCATGACGATACAGGGAAGCTCGACGATCTCGGCCCACCACTCCGCCATTTCCAGGTTCTTTTCGTGCGGCGGATCGGCGACGTCGCCACCGAAGCGACCGAAAAACAGATAATCGGGCAGCCGCTCACCGGCCTCCAGAGCGTCATGCCGGGTCTCGAAACCGGAAGCGCCGACGATCAGTTTCGGCGAATATCGCTCCATCGCTTCGTCCAGGGCTCGAAGATCGCCCGCGCTCAGATGGATGCCATCGGCTCCGACCCGGCCCGCGCAACGGCTGTCGTCGGCGATGATGGCAGCCGCGCCAGCTGCCTGAATAACCGGCACCAGGCCCTCGGCGAAGAGCTGGAACGAGGCGGAGTCGCGTCCGGCGGAGTCGATAATGACGGAGGCGACATCACCGCCCGCGAGCGCCGCGCGCATCGCGGCCTCCGCGCCGGCATCGCCAAGCGCGGTGGTCAAGAGGACAAGTCTCGGACGGATAACAAGGTCGACGGTCATGGAATGGTTCTGGCGATCCGATTTCGGCGACGGCAGCCCGTCTTCCCGGCCCTTCTAGCAAATTGACCGGGGGCAGCGAAACCTTCGATGTCAGATAAACGCAGAGACCAAGGGGCGGCCCGCGCGAACCGAACCGGTTCCTTCAGCCGGTCGCATCACCCACGTGAAGAAAACATCCCGGTCCTTGCCCATGCCAGACGGTCATCAGCAGGGACCGGAAGCGAATTCCGTGAGATGCCGTGATCAGTAAAACGAATCATCCGGGGCCGCGAACTCGGCGCTGAGACCAGCAGCCTTGGCCCGGTTGATCACAGCACCGACCCGCATGGCGCAGGCGCATTCTCGCGCCTCTGTCGCCTCTTCGCCCAAACCCCAGTGATCGAAGTCCCTGCCCAGTTTCCACAGGCTGTCCGCCCGCAATTCAAACTGTCCGGCAAGATCGCCCAACGCCTCCGCGCGGGTGCGCAATTCCATCTGCATCCCCAACTCCCTCTCAGGAGTTCCGAATAGCACAGCATGGTGAACAGAGGGCCGCACGGGCATGATTTTGCGGTGGATAAGCTGGATTATCACTCCCCGCCAAAGCCTTACCTTCCGGGGCTCAAAAACGACGCCAGCGGCCCGCCGACCGCGCGGTCGAAATTCCTCTCCGAACTCCGAATTCATTGCGTCGGGTGCGAAGACTGCGGCGATTTTAACCACTTGTTAACATAGCGGTGGCCCGCCACGGCGCTTCGTGCAAATGTAAAGTCGAACGTGAAAGCACGTCGCGAGATTAGTAGTCGGAGAGAGTATCATGGCGACAAATGCGGTGGACGAATTCAACGCAGGCATCAGTGACATATTGCGCAGCAAGCCTATCAAGGGATCAGCGGGAGAAATCGATCGCAACGTCCCGAGCGCTCCCATGCCCGTCACGCAAGGCACTGCGGTGCAAAACACCGCGCCGCAAGGTGCGTCGGACACGACTGCGCGTTTACCCCGTCGCATCGCAGGTGGCTTTCAGGGCGTGGGCGACGACTTGGATCGCCGGGCCCGCGACTGGAGGAATACGGTCCGCCTCCTGGAGCAGCAGCGGCCCCAGCTTGAATCTGCCGAAACGGAACATGCCAGGCTGCACGAGGCTCTTGCCCGGATCGTCCCGGAGGTTCAGGAAAACGGCCGCGCGTTGAAAGCGTTGCTGGATACGACGAAGACCGGCGATATTTCGGGCGACCTGGCGACTCAGTTCAACAAGAACCTGAACTCGCTGGATGAACTCGAAAGCATCGCCGAAGCGCTGACCGCGAATTTGGTCTGGGTCCGCTCGACCTGGGAGCAGTATGCCCGGACCATCATCAAGGCGCAGAGAATGCGCGAGGATCTCAAGCAGGGCGCCGCGGAACACTAGATCGCGGTGACGTCGGATCGAGTCGATCCGACGTCATGAAAGTGATCGGTTCCAGTCGGGGAGCGCCGACCAGCAGCATTCCGAAGCAGGATCAAGACATCGCAGCGGCCTCCCGTCGAAGGACGGGAGGCCGCTTTCGTTCAGCGCAATTGACCGGACCGCCTTCCCAGAGCATCGGACGATAATAGGGACGCAGTTCTATTACTCGGTTCGCCGAGACGATCCCCGTGGAGCATGGCGACGAGTGTAGCGGCGCTACGGTCGAGCCGGCCGACAGTTCGAGGGTCAGCGGGAATCCGGTTTTTGGTCCGATGCTCAATCCAAATGGTAGAGCATCCTTTGCGCGTCCGAATGGCCGAACGGCGCACGAAGACCGGTTGAGCGCAACGTGATCACAGACCCTATCTTTTACCTCGCCGCCATTCCCGCGGTTCTGCTCATCGGCTTGTCGAAGGGCGGCTTCGGCGGCTCCATATCGCTGGTCGGCGTCCCGCTGATGGCGATGATCATCTCACCGGTCGCCGCTGCCGGCATTCTCCTGCCGATCATGGTCGTCATGGATGCCATCAGCCTCTACGCCTGGCGCGGCAGGTTCGATCGCACCCTGCTCCTCTCCATGCTGCCGGCTGCGATCGGCGGAGTTGGCCTTGGCTATCTGACAGCCGCGTTCGTCTCGGCCGACGGCGTTCGGCTTCTTCTCGGGCTCCTGGCCCTGTGGTTCGCCGCCGACTGGTTTTTCCGTTCGCGCCACAGAAGCGAGTCGAAGGAAAGCCGCCCGCTCCGGGCAAATGTCTGGGGCGCCATCAGCGGCTTTTCGAGCTTCGTCAGCCATGCGGGCGGCCCGCCGTATCAGATCTACGTATTGCCCTTGCGGCTCTCGCCGCAGATCTATGTCGGCACGTCGGCGGTGTTTTTCGCCGGCGTCAACGGGGTCAAGCTGCTGCCCTATTCCCTGCTGGGGCAGTTTTCGACCGGCAATCTGATGACCTCCGCCGTGCTATTGCCGCTCGCCCCGGTAGCAACGCTCATCGGCGTCTGGCTCGTCCGCAAGGTCGATCCCGCCGCGTTCTACATTTTCACCTATGCCCTGCTCGTTCCGGTGGGCCTCAAGCTCGTTTTCGACGGCGCCGCCGCTATGCTCCCCTGATCCTTGCTTGCCGTGACGCAGGGCGCGCGATCTTCTATAGCTCATGCGCTGGCGCGTCGACGAACCGCGCCGACTGGGGAGGACCGATGGGCATTTACGACGAGCATCTCGACCGCAACGCGGCGAATTATCAACCGCTGACGCCGCTGACCTTTCTGTCGCGCGCGGCGCTGATCCATCCCGACCGGATCGCCATCATTCACGGATCGCTGCGCCGCAGCTACGGCGATTTCTATCGCCGCTCCAGGCAGCTCGCCTCGGCGATCGAAAAGCGCGGCGTCAAGCGGGGCGAGACCGTGGCCGTCATGCTGGCCAACACGCCCCCGATGCTCGAAGCCCATCACGGCGTGCCGATGGCCGGCGCCGTGCTTCTGTCGATCAACACTCGGCTCGACGCCGATATCATCGCCTTCCAGCTGGAACACGCAGAAGCCAAGATGGTCATCGTCGACCGCGAGTTTTCCGGCGTCATGGCCGAGGCGCTGGCCAGGGTGAACGTCACGCCGATCGTCATCGACTACGACGACCCCGACTTTGCCGAGGATGCGCCGGCCAAGAAGGGCGACGCGATTGGAACGATCGAATACGAGGCGCTCGTGGCCGAGGGCGATCCCGATTACGACTGGCAAATGCCCGGCGACGAATGGGACGCCATCTCGCTGAACTACACCTCGGGCACCACCGGCAATCCCAAAGGCGTCGTCTATCACCATCGCGGCGCCGCGCTGATGGGCTACTCCAACGTCATCGCCTCGGGCATGGGCCGGCATCCGGTCTATCTGTGGACGCTGCCGATGTTCCACTGCAACGGCTGGTGCTTTCCCTGGACCCTGGCCGTCGAGGCCGGCACCCATGTCTGCCTGCGCTGGGTACGGGCCAAGGCCATGTACGATGCCATCGCCGATCATCGCGTCACCCATCTGTGCGGCGCGCCCGTGGTCATGGCGATCCTGATCGACGCAGCGGAAACGGACAAGCGCCCTTTCGACCAGACGGTTACTTTCAACACCGCCGCCGCCCCGCCGCCGCAGGCCGTGCTCGCCGGCATGCGCGACGCCGGCTTCGAGGTGACGCATCTCTACGGTTTGACCGAGACCTACGGCCCTGCCGTCGTCAACCAGTGGAAGGACGAATGGGACGCGCTCGACGGGCCCGCCCGCGCCGCCCAGACCGCGCGACAGGGGGTTCGCTACCCCTCGCTCGAAGACCTCGCGGTGATGGACTCCCGGACCATGGAGCGGACCCCGCCGGACGGCGAGACGATCGGCGAGGTGATGTTTCGCGGCAATATCGTCATGCGCGGCTACCTCAAGAACCCGGCCGCTTCCGCAGAAGCGTTTCGTAGCGGCTGGTTCCACTCGGGCGATCTCGGCGTCCTGCACGAGGATGGCTACATCGAACTGAAGGACCGGGCCAAGGACATCATCATCTCGGGCGGCGAGAACATCTCCTCGATCGAGGTGGAGAACGCCCTCTACTTGCATCCGGCGGTCCAGACCGCCGCGGTAATCGCCAAGCCCGACGACAAATGGGGCGAGACCCCACTGGCCTTCGTCGAGCTCAAGCCCGGGCAGAGCGTCTCGGCCGAAGACCTGATCGCCCACTGCCGCGCGACGTTGGCGAGATTCAAATGTCCGAAGGAGATCAGGTTCGAGGAGGTGCCGAAGACCTCGACCGGCAAGATTCAGAAATACGTCCTGCGCAAGATGGTGGGCTGACGACCGTCGTCGCAGGCCGAACGCACAAAACCGGGCGCGCTGAACAGCGCGCCCGGTTTTGATTGGACTGATTCAGTTCTTGGTCTGACGAAGCCTTTCGATTTCGTCCTTCAACTGCAATTTCTTTCGCTTCATCTCCCTGAGGTCCGCATCGCTCATCGCCGGTTTTGAGATCCGTGCCGCCGAAATCTCGTGATCAAGCGCCGTATGGCGTTGTTCCAACGTTGCGAGATGAGTATCCAAGGACATNCGCATCGCTCATCGCCGGTTTTGAGATCCGTGCCGCCGAAATCTCGTGATCAAGCGCCGTATGGCGTTGTTCCAACGTTGCGAGATGAGTATCCAAGGACATGTGCGTCTCCCTTCAAGGTTTGCCACGGCGTGCCTCGAGAGCCGTGGCCTCGACTGTTCGAAAGTGGCACAATGCGTCCACACTGTCGAACGGCAAGATCGGGCCGGTATCGCCGGAATGGGCTTTTTGCTAATCCTCGGCGAAGTGCCTTGGGCAGTAAGTCCTCAGGGCCCGATTCGGTTGCGTCCACGGCCGCATGAAAGGATGGGAATGGAGGATCAGGAACAGGCGGGCCTGAGGCTGCAAGTCGCGCGCTTGCGCCAGGAGCACGCCGATTTCGACGCAGCGGTGAACGCCATGGAAGCGACCGGCTGCGACCGTTTGCAGGTGCAGCGAATGAAGAAGAAGAAGTTGACGATCAAGGACCGCTTGCAGGATCTCGAGGACGAGATCATTCCGGATATCAGCGCATGACGCGACAGGAAGGCCCCGTTCCGGTCGCGATCATCATGGGCAGCCAGTCGGATTGGGCCGTGATGAAGAACGCCGCCGACACGCTCGACGCGCTCGCCATTGGTTTTGAGGCTCGTATCGTGTCCGCCCACCGCACACCGCAGCGGCTCTACGAATTTGCCCAGGGAGCGAAGGCCGCGGGCTTCAAGGTCATCATCGCGGGCGCCGGGGGCGCCGCCCATCTTCCAGGCATGACCGCCGCCCTGACCCCCTTGCCGGTCTTCGGGGTGCCGGTTGAAAGCCGTGCGCTTTCCGGCAAGGACAGCCTGTTGTCGATCGTGCAGATGCCGGCGGGCATTCCGGTCGGGACGCTCGCGATCGGGCGGGCCGGCGCGGTCAACGCCGCCTTGCTCGCCGCCAGCGTCCTCGCCCTGTCGGACGAGGCACTGGCCGCCCGGCTGGACAGCTGGCGCAAGGCGCAGACCGATTCGGTTGCGTTGGCTCCAAGGGATGCGGAATGAATTCGGCTCCGCTACCGCCGGGCTCCACCATCGGCATCATCGGCGGCGGCCAACTGGCCCGCATGCTGGCGATGGCGGCCGCCCGTCTCGGCTACCGCACAATCGTGCTCGATCCGGATCCGGCCTGCCCGGCGGCGCAGTTGGCGAACGAGACGCTGGTCGCCGCCTATGACGACGTCGCCGCTTTGGGCAGACTGGTCGGCCGTTGCGACATCGTGACCTATGAATTCGAGAACGTGCCGGTCGAACCGCTCCGCGTCGCGGTGCAGGCCGTTCCACTGCATCCCTCCGCTGACGCGCTGGAAATCGCCCAGGATCGGGTAGTCGAAAAGGCATTTCTGAACGGCATCGGCGTCGCGACCGCGGAATGGCGGGCGATCGACAGCGTCGCGGAACTGAACCACGCGATGATCGAGCTTGGCGGTGAGGCAATCCTGAAAACGCGGCGCTTCGGCTACGACGGCAAGGGCCAGGCGACGATCCGCAAGGACGCGCCGCTTGCCAATGTCTTCGAAAGCCTCGGCGGCGTTCCGTCGATTCTGGAACGGCGCATCCCCTTTGCTTATGAATGCTCGGTCATCGGCGCGCGCGGCACCGACGGGACCATCGCGGTCTTCGATCCGGCAGAAAACGTGCATGGGCTTGGCATTCTCCAGCGCTCTACCGTGCCGGGCCAAATCACCGAGGACGTGGCGCGCGAAGCCAAGGGTATCGCGTCCCGTATTCTCCAACGGCTGCAATATGTCGGCGTCATCGGCGTCGAGTTTTTCGTCGGCGCCGACGGCGGCCTGCTCGTCAACGAGATCGCGCCCAGGGTTCACAATTCCGGCCACTGGACCGAAGCCGCCTGCGTAATCTCGCAATTCGAGCAGCACATCCGGGCTGTTGCCGGCCTGCCGCTCGGCGCGCCGGCCCGCCATTCCGACTGTGTCATGGAAAATCTGATAGGCGACGATGTGAAGCGCGCCACAAGCCTCCTCACCGAGCCGGCCGTCCTGGTTCATCTCTACGGTAAGGCGGAGGCGCGGGCCGGCCGCAAGATGGGGCACTTCACGCGGTTGACCGGCCCAGCAAACGTCTGAGCGGAAGAGCCAGTTCGCACGACGTCGAAGCAGCCGCCGCACGGCCGCCAACATTGACAAGCGCGCCCGGTGAAGCTATCTCGACCCCAATCTTTTCGGCGCGTCAGCGATGGCGCGCCGCTCATTTTGCGGCGGAGCGGGGTATCCGATCGTCGCACCAGACGATCCGGTGATGTCATGAAGATCAAGAACTCGCTCAAGTCCCTGCGCTCGCGCCATCGCGCCAATCGTCTCGTGCGCCGCAAGGGCCGCGTCTATATCATCAACAAGGTGGCGCCACGCTTCAAGGCGCGCCAGGGCTGATTCTAAAGGAAGCCGAGCGTCCGCTCCTTCCCCGACGATCACGAAAATTCTGATTGACGCTGCGCTGTGGAGAATTACCCTCTCCGCATGCGCAGCTTTGTCATCTCCGGTGCGATCGGCCTCGCGGTTACCGGCTTCCTCGCCCTGCCCGCGGCAGCCCAGGACGCCGCCCCGCCATTGTTCGACTTCCAGGTCGATCCTGAGGCATCCCCCGACACCGCCCCTCACCCCGAAGACCAGCCCCCCATGGTGATCCCGCCTCCCGACGAGGAGGCGACCGACGCGCCGGAGGCCTTCGGCGGCGCCCCGACGGCCGAGAGCGAATCCACCGACGAGCCGGAGGGCCGCGCCGCTGACGAGACGCCAGCGGAAAAGCGCGATCGGTTGTTCGCGGAACTGCGCAAGGAGCCGTCGGACAGCAAGGCACGGCGGATCGCCGCCGGCATCGAAAGGCTGTGGCGCAAGAGCGGCAGTGCGACGGTCGATCTTTTGATGCTGCGCGCCGCTGAGGCGATGGTCGAGCAGAAGAACACCGCCGCTTTCGACGTACTCGATCAGGCGCTGGTCCTCGATCCGGGCTATGCCGAAGCCTGGAACCGCCGGGCGACCCTCAATTTCACCACCGGAGCCTGGGGTAAGTCGCTGGCCGACATCGAACAGACCCTTGCGCGCGAGCCGCGCCACTGGGGTGCCTTGATGGGCTTGGCGATGATTCTCGAGCGAACCGGCCGCAAGGACAAGGCGCTGGAGACCTATTTGCGGGTGCTTGCGGTCTATCCGGCCCTGAAATCGGCTCAGGACGCGGCCGGGCGGCTGTCAGAGGAACTCGTCGGCCCGGCGATCTAAGGAACGGGTTCGCGAATTGAAACTGCCCCCTGTGATTGCGTTCTGGAAAATCACGCCACGGCGGTGCTTGGCGCCGTCCGCATGTGCTAATTTCAGGTATGAAAAACTTGCATTCCCATCGCTGGCCCGGCGTTCCGCTTGCGCTCGGCGCGGCCGTGCTGTTCGGGGCGTCCGCTCCCTTCTCCAAACTGTTGCTTGGCACGGTCGATCCGTGGCTGCTGGCCGGAATTCTTTACGTGGGCGCGGGCCTCGGGCTGGCCGCGATCCATTTTGCACGACAGGCGATCGGACTGCCGCGAGTCGAAGCTCCTTTACGCAAAGCCGATCTGCCATGGCTGGCCGCTGTCGTCGTCATCGGCGGTGGCGTGGGGCCTATTCTACTGATGTTCGGCCTTTCCCTGACGTCCGCTGCGTCCGGCTCCCTCCTCCTCAATCTCGAAGGTCTGGCGACGATGGCGATCGCCTGGCTGGTCTTTCGGGAAAATGTCGACCGGCGCCTGCTGCTCGGCGCCTTCGCCATTCTGGCCGGGGCAGTCTTGCTGACATGGAACGGCCAGGGCCTACAACTCGATACGGGCGCGCTGCTGATTGCCGGGGCGTGCCTCGCATGGGGTATCGACAATAACCTGACCCGCAAACTCTCGTCCGCCGATCCAGTTCAGATCGCCATGATCAAGGGCCTCGTTGCGGGCTTCGTCAATCTGGCTCTGGCTTTCGGGCTCGGCGCGGCGCTGCCTTCGCCCGGCTATGTCGCGGCTGGCGCTATCGTCGGCTTTTTCGGCGTCGGGGTCAGCCTCGTGATGTTCATGCTCGGACTTCGCCACTTGGGAACGGCTCGAACCGGGGCTTATTTCTCGCTCGCGCCCTTCATCGGAGCCGCTCTGGCCATCATCCTGCTGGGCGAGGGGATCTCCGCTCAATTCGCCATCGCGGGAGCGCTGATGGCTCTTGGTCTATGGCTGCATCTGAACGAGCGTCATGATCACGAGCATGCCCACGAGATTCTGGAACACGATCACGCCCATACGCATGATCCGCACCATGGTCATGATCACGACGGGCCGGTGAGCGAGCCCCATTCGCACTGGCATCGGCACGCGCCCATGCGGCACGAACATCCGCATTTTCCCGACCTGCACCACCGGCACGGTCACGGCTAAAATGGGCGCCGTGGGAAACAGATTGCCGTTGCTGTTACGGTTTGGTTGCGCCGATGCTTGTCAACCTCACACGGCCGAGAGGCCGTCCGAGCCGATATAGGCGATGCGCAGCATGTTGGTCGCGCCAGGCGTCCGGAGCGGCACGCCGGCGGTGACGATCAAGCGCTGGCCCGCCCGGGCATAGCGATGCTCCACGGCGATGCGGCAGGCACGATCGACCATGTCGTCGAGATCCTGGGCATCTTCCGTCACCGCGCAGTGCAGACCCCAGACGAGCGACAGCCGCCGCGCCGTCTCGACCACGGGCGACAGCGCCAGAATCGGGATGTTCGGCCGCTCGCGCGCCGTCCTGAGCCCGGTCGTCCCGGTCGCCGTATAGGTGACGATGACCGCCACCCCCAGCGTTTCGGCCATCTGCCGTGCCGCCAGCGACACCGCGTCGGCGCCGGTGGCTTCCGGTGCCGGACGCTGGGCAAAGATGATGCCCGGATAGAGCGGATCCTTTTCCACCTGCACGGCGATCCGGTCCATGGTCGCGACCGCTTCGACCGGATATTGACCGGCGGCCGATTCGGCCGAGAGCATGACGGCGTCCGCGCCTTCGTAGACGGCCGTCGAAACGTCGGAGACTTCGGCGCGGGTCGGAACCGGTGCCGAAATCATCGATTCCAGCATCTGGGTCGCCACGACGACCGGCTTGCCGGCCTTGCGGGCGGCGCGCGTGATACGCTTCTGGATGCCGGGAACCGCTTCGAGCGGCATCTCGACGCCCAGATCGCCACGCGCGACCATGATGCCGTCGGACAGATCGATGATCTCGTCCAGACGCTCGACCGCCTGGGGCTTCTCGATCTTGGACATCAGGAACGCCCGGCCACGCGAGATCTTGCGCGCCTCGGCAAGATCGTCCGGCCGCTGGATGAAGGACAGCCCGACCCAATCGACGTTTTCCGCCAGCACGGCGTCGAGATCGCGCCGGTCCTTGTCGGTCAAAGCGCCGGTGGCGAGCGTCGTGTCGGGCAGGCTGACGCCCTTGCGGTCGGAAATCTTGTTGCCGGCGACGACGCGGCATTTGATCCGGTGCTTGTCCGTCTCCGTGCAGACCAGCTGCAACCGTCCGTCATCGATCAGCAGCCGATGGCCGACTTCAACCGCTTCGAGGATTTCGGGATGGGGCAGGAAGACGCGGGTCGAATCACCCGGCTCGGAATTGTCGTCGAGGGTGAAATCCTGGCCGACCGTGAGCTCGGCCTTGCCTCCGATAAATTGCGCGACACGCAATTTCGGTCCCTGCAGATCGGCGAGAATCCCGATCGGAAGCCCGACATCGGTTTCGACCTTGCGGATGCGCCGGACCAGCTCACGCATCAAATCGTGGTCGGCATGGCTCATATTGATTCGGAAGGCGTCAGCACCGGCTTCGTGGAGCTTGCGAATCATCTCTTCCGATGACGATGCGGGGCCCAGAGTTGCGAGGATCTTGACCCTGCGATTGCGTCTCATTTTGTCCCCGTACCTTCGCGCGGCGCCTCGGTCAGTTGAACCATCCAACTGGCCTGCTCGCCCGTGTCATACTCCCGGAAGCCTATTTTTTGATAGCCCCGTTTGAAACAGTCGGTCACGCCCGCGATCTTGAACTCGTTCTCGGCGATGCAAAGGTCGACCGAGCCGGCCCATCGCCCCTGCCCCTCCGCGTCCTCGGCATAGACATAGTAATACCGCGACGACAGCGGTCCCTCGATGATCGTCTTGCATGTGGTTGCCGGAATGCGCCACCAGCCCTCCGTGGTCCAGCCCGCATCGGCGCGATAGCCGATGGCAACGCCCACCAGAGACTGGGTGCCGTTGCATACGCGGAACGCCGCTTGCGCGGCGCCCGCGACGATTGGAGCTGATGCCAGGAAAAACCCGGCGGCAAACAGGCACAGCATGGCCGCGCTCCGCAGCCGGCGCAGGGATCTTGATATCATCGTGCCATCCTCGAAACAGGCGGTTGTTCTCATGATTTCAGTCTTGGCATAGCGGCCGAACCTGTCAACGAGGTGGACCCGGCGATCCGGCTGGCTTACACGGGCGCTCTTGCCAGTAGACTATCCCGGCGTGGCTTTCGAGCCCCGTGCGGCGCGATACCATCATCTTCGATGCCGCGGGCTTGATGCCGGTTCGGTTCGGCTCGATATGTCGGGGCGGGGCCGAAGGCGCCACCCAACGTGAGGAGTAGCGAAACATGGACGAGATCAGCGCAAGGCAACGCCTGGAATACGAAGCGGCGGCGTTTCGCCGGTTGCGGGATCATCTAAGGCAGCGGGCGGACATCCAGAACATCGACCTGATGAACCTCGCCGGTTTTTGCCGCAACTGTCTGTCCAACTGGTATCGCGAGGCAGCCGAAGCAGACGGTGTGGCGATCAACAAGGACGAAGCCCGGGAGATCGTCTACGGCATGCCTTACGAGCAGTGGCGCTCGCAACATCAGACCGAGGCCGGCCCGGCCGCGCAACAGCATTTCGAGAAAGTTCGGCCGCGCGACTGACAAAAGTGCGACCGCGCCCGACACCAACCTGCGGTGAGTAAGACCTGTTCGATGTGCTGAATGGGCTTGTCCGGTCAGGAGCGACGCGCAGTTCGATGCGGCGCATCAGCGCCAAGGTCGAGGCAATGGCCGGTCGAAGGGATTCCTATCGCCGCTGGTTGGCATAACTACCCTGTTCACCCATTCAACGAGGTCGTGTCCGTCAACGTGGTGGAAATTGGGGTGTAACTGAAGCGGCTCCGTTTCAGGCGGCTGCGGTGGAAATGCGGACGGTTTCTGGCTTGGTGCCGGTGGCCATGA